>CAYIFM010000027.1:0-7066 GCA_964362705.1 uncultured Candidatus Saccharibacteria bacterium
AAGAGGGTCTGCGCATCGCCATAGATTTAAAAAGGGATTCCTACCCGCAAAAAGTTTTAAATAATTTATACAAACATACCGATCTTGAGCGGACGTATCATTTTAATATGATTGCTTTGGTTGAAGGCGGGCTTCAGCCGAAGACGCTTTCGCTAAAGAGCATTTTGGAGGAATTTATCAAGCATCGCCGCATTATAGTAGAGCGAAGGGCCCGTTTTGATTTGGCGCGCGCCCAGGATCGCGAACATATTCTTTTGGGCTTAAAAATTGCTCTGGATCATATTGACGCGATTATCAAAACCATAAAAAGCTCGGATGATAAGGAAGATGCGCATAAAAATTTGGTTAAAAAATTCGAGCTTTCCGATAAGCAGGCCGCGGCGATTTTGGAGCTTAGGCTTTCCACTCTGGCGGGGCTGGAACGGCAAAAAATCGAAGACGAACTTAAAGAAAAGCAAAAATTAATCAAAGAATTAAAGGCTCTTTTGGCGGACTCCAAAAAAGTTGACGAAGTAATTAACAATGAACTTGGGGAAATCAAGAAAAAATACGGGGACGAAAGAAAAACCAGATTGGTCGCGGGCGCCGCGAAAATAATTTCCACTGAAGATTTGGTGCCGGAAGAGGAAACTATTTTGATTCTGACGCAGGGGGGCTATGTAAAAAGAATCAAGCCCGATGAATACAAAGTGCAAAGGCGCGGCGGAAAAGGTGTGATCGGCGTCACCACAAAAGATGAAGATTTCGCTTACGAGTTTATCGCCGGTAATACTCATGATGATCTTTTATTTTTTACCAATTTAGGAAAGGCTTATCAGACAAAGATGTATGAAATACCGGAAGGCACTCGACAGTCCAAAGGCAAAGCAATTGCCAACTTCCTTTCTTTGTCCGCCGATGAAAAAGTTACCTCCGTTTTGCCGGTTCCTAAAACAAACAAAAGCCTGCCTGCCGGCAGGCAGGGCCAGGCAAGCTATGTAATACTTTCTACCCAAAAAGGAGTGACAAAAAAAGTGGATTCCAAGGATTTTGAAGATGTGCGCCATTCAGGAATCCGCGCTATAAATTTGCAAAAAGGCGATACATTGCGTTTCGCGCGCGTTGTAATGCCGGGAGAAGAAGTCGCGCTATCTTCAAAACTTGGGCAGGCGATTCGCTTTAAAGAAAAAGATATCCGCCCGATGGGCAGAGCCGCCCAAGGCATCCGCGGAATGCGCCTCAAAAAAAATGACGAGATTGTTGGAATGGATATTTTGCCGCAAGGAGCGAAAAAACTTGAAATTTTATCGGTTTCGCAACTGGGCTACGGCAAAAAAACAAATATTTCGCAATATCGCCTGCAAAAGCGCGGCGGATCGGGAGTTAAAACTTGCAAGGTTACCTCCAAAACCGGCCCATTGGTCTCGGCGCAGGTGGTAAAAGATGACCAGACTGAAATTATCGCGATTTCCAAAAAAGGCCAAGTTATTCGCGCGCCCTTGGCGCAGATTCCATCGCTTTCCCGCGCCACGCAGGGTGTCCGCATAATGAAAATGAACGCCGGCGACTCCGTCGCCTCGGTGACGCTGCTGTAAATTGTTATCCACAATTGCAATGCGAATTTTTATAATGGTAAAATGAATTATGGGCAGCCAAAAAAATATTTTAGACTTGGAAGATGCCGGGAAAGGCATTTTTTTTGCTGAAAACTCCGGAAAAGGCCTAAAAATTGAACGTTTTTTTACTAAAGAGGGTCGGCATCCCTATGATGAAATCAAATGGGAAAAAAGGACGGCTAAAATAACTTCCGCCAAAGGCGAGACTATTTTTGAACAAAAGGATGTGGAGGCGCCGGAGTTTTGGTCGCAGACCGCGACGGACATAGTTGCCGAGAAATATTTTAAAGGACATATCGGAAAACCCGGCCGGGAAGAGTCCGTTAAAGAAGTGATAGACCGCGTGGCCGATACGATTACAGGTTGGGGTCTAAAGGACGGCTATTTTGTTTCGGAAAAGGACGCTAAAATTTTCAATGAAGAATTAAAATATCTATTGGTCAACCAAGCGGGTGCTTTTAACTCGCCGGTTTGGTTTAACGTCGGCGTTGAAAAAAAGCCCCAATGTTCGGCATGTTTCATTCTTTCCATCCAAGATTCAAAGGAATCCATCGCGGAATGGTACAGGACGGAAATGTTTATTTTTTCAGGAGGATCCGGCGCGGGTATAGATCTTTCGCCGTTGAGATCGTCCCAAGAAAATATTACCAACCGCGGCAAATCTTCCGGCCCGGTGTCCTTTATGAAGGGGGCGGACGCGATTGCGGGCACGATCAGATCAGGAGGCAAAACAAGGCGCGCGGCTAAAATGGTGATTTTGAAAGCCGATCATCCGGATATCAGGCAATTTGTAGTCGCGAAATGGAAAGAGGAGGAAAAAGCCAAGGCCTTGATATCTTTGGGGTATGACGACGCCATAGACGGCGACATTTATTCAAACATATTTTTTCAAAACGCCAATAATTCCGTGCGCGCTTCGGATGAATTTATGAAAGCCGTTTTGGAGGACAAAGAATGGGAGTTAAAAGCCGTTAGAACCGGCGATGTGATTGAAAAAATCAAAGCCAGGGATCTTATGAGGCTTATAGCGGAGGCCGCGTGGCACTGCGCGGATCCCGGCATGCAGTTTGATACGACAATCAACAAATGGAACACCGCTTCCAATACCGGCCGGATTAACGCTTCAAATCCCTGTGCCGAATACATGCATTTGGACGATTCGGCCTGCAACTTGGCATCTTTGAATCTTGTAAAATTTTTAAAATCAAATCCGCCAGCTGGCGGACAGGCTAGCGAGTTTGATGTTGAATCGTTCAGCAAGGCAATCAGGCTTTTTATAATCGCGCAGGATATCATGGTGGATAATTCTTCTTATCCTACGGCAAAAATTGAGAAAAATGCCGGAGATTTCCGCGAGCTTGGCCTGGGATATACCAATTTGGGCGCCATGCTTTTGGAATTGGGACTTCCTTATGATTCCGATGAAGCACGGGCTTACGCCGGAGCCATTACTTCCATTTTGACAGGCGAAGCCTATAGGGCTTCGGCGGAGATCGCGCGCGAAAACGGTCCTTTTGCCGGATACGAAAAAAATAAAGAGCCTATGCTGAACGTTTTGCACATGCATGGCGAAGAGGCTTCCAAAATAAAGAAACAGCATATACCGGCTGATTTATGGAACGCCGCCCAAGAGCCCTGGAAAGAGGCTTACGAAACCGCGAAGCGCCATGGAGTGCGCAATTCTCAAGTTACGGTTATCGCGCCTACCGGCACAATTTCTTTCATGATGGACGCGGCGACTACCGGCATAGAGCCGGCCTTTTCGCTGGTGGCTTACAAAAAAATGGTCGGAGGCGGATTTTTGAAAATGGTAAATACTTCTCTGGAGCTGACTTTAAAAAAATTAGGATACAAAAATGAAGAAATTAAGGCAATTATGGATTATATTTTAGCAAATGACAGGATTGAGGGCGCTCCATATCTTAAAGAAAAAGATTTGCCGGTTTTTGACTGCGCGGTAAACGCTCCGGGCGGCAAACGCGCGATCCATTATTCGGGGCATATCCGCATGATGGCTTCTGTTCAGCCTTTTGTTTCGGGCGCGATTTCTAAAACAGTTAACCTGCCGGAAAATGCCACGGTGGAAGACGTTATGAATACTTATATTGACGCCTGGAAGCTGGGCATTAAAGCAATCGCGATTTACCGCGACAAATCAAAAGGCGCCCAGCCATTGAGTACTTCAAAAAAAGAAATGCCTGCCTCGCCGGCAGGCAGGCCCGCGCCTGTCGAGCGGAAAAAACTTCCGGCTGACGTAAAATCCATCCGCCACAAATTTTCAATCGCCGGCCATGAAGGATACATCCACTGCGGAATGTACGAGGACGGCAAGCTTGCGGAAATATTTATACGCGTGGCAAAAGAAGGCTCCACCATCTCCGGCCTTTTGGACGCGATTGGGGTTTTGATGTCAGTCGCGCTTCAATCGGGGGTTCCGGCGGAGACGATCATCAAGAAATTCGTGCACTCGCGCTTTGAGCCCGCCGGATACACGGAAAATCCCGATATTCCGGTTGCCAAATCAATTCTGGATTATATCGGCAAATTTTTAGCGCTCAATTTTCTTTCTCCGGAAGATCAGGCGATGTTCGGCATCTACGCGCATAAAGCCGAAGAGCAATCTTCTCCGGTTTCTTTCGTTGCCGCCGAGCAGGCCAAGTTAAAGGAACAACCGAAACTTGCTTCGGCATCGGCAATTTCCATAAACTCAAAAATTTTTTCATACCAAGACGCTCCGGCTTGCCGTTGCGGCGCCATAATGGTCCGCACCGGCTCCTGCTACACCTGTCCCTCGTGCGGAGAAAATCTGGGAAGTTGTTCGTAAAAATAAAAAAGGCGGTTTGCTTTTCATCCCAATTTTTGGGAGGATGCTAGTAATATGGATCAAAAACAACTTATACAACAAATTGAAGGGTTGCGACAATCGCGGGTTATTGCGTATTTGACTAGCGACAGGATTGGGCCTGTAAATGCGCGGATTGCTATGGATGTAGTGCCTGTTATTAGCAAACAGCTTCAAACTATCGGCAAAACGCCGAATATTGACCTATTTCTATACAGTACAGGTGGAGATACTTTGGTGCCGTGGCGCCTTGTTTCAATGATTCGCGAATATTGCGATAAATTTTCGGTTCTAATCCCTTACAAGGCACACAGCGCTGCGACAATGATCGCGTTGGGCGCAGACGAGGTGGTAATGACCGATTTGGCGGAGCTTTCACCGATTGACCCCTCAACCGCCAATGTTTTTAATCCACCGGACCCACAAAATCCCCAAAACCGCCTTCCTATTTCTGTTGAAGATGTTATGGCTTATTTTGACTTGGTAAAAAATAAATTCGGCGTAAAGAACGACGAAGATCTTACAAAAGCATTCGTAAAATTCATGGAATCCAATCCGCAAATACATCCTTTGGCCTTAGGCAACGTGAACCGAATACACAATTTAATCAGAATGCTGGCGCGGCGGCTTCTCAAAAGCCACAAAGCGCCGATGCGCGAAGACGAAATTGAAAAAGTCGTGGATTACTTTACTGAAAAACTTTATTCCCACCAATATTTTATCGGCAGGAAAGAAGCCAAAGAAGATTTGGGAGTAAAAACGGCCCAACCCGCCGACGATTTCCTGTCCAATGTCATGGCGGAACTTTATGAAGAGTATAAAAAAGAAATGGAGCTTGGGAAATTGTGGAATCCGGAAAATGAACTTGGGCAAAATGCCATGCAGACCAGAAAGGATTATAAAATAGCTTTCATTGAAAGTTGGCAATTATCAGGCCATTTCGAGCTCTCGATTGAATACCGCAAGCAACAGGTAAATATGGTTCAACAAACCCCGCAAGGCCCAATTCAAGTTCCGCAAGAACAAGTCGGCTGGCGGATTATCAGCCAAGGGTGGAAAGAAATATAAAAATAGAATATGTCAGATTGGCTACAATCATTTAGTAAATATCAGGGATTTATAACGCTCGTTGTTGGGGTTTTTGTGTTCGTGCTTTATCGGAAACAAAAAAGAGATCACAAAAGAAACGCTGCGAAGTTGGTGCTTCAAGAAATTCGTTATGCGGAACAAAAAATTAGAAAATATAGAGAGATTAAAAGTTATAAATTGTACGATAAACTTTTACCAACAAATAGTTGGAACGATAATATACATCTATTTATTAAAGAATTACAAGAAGCTCAGAACATAGATTTAATTAGCGATTTTTATTCAAAGGCATCTTATATTGATACTCTCATAGCTACAATTTCTAGGCAAAAAAATAATCCACCGATATTTATGGCTCCAAGATCGCCTGTTTCTGCGGATCATTCAGTTACTCCGACAATCCCGGGAGCACAACAAGCTCAAGATTTTCAAAATTTTATACCGCCGCAATTGTCAGAAGTTGCTTTAATGGTTCCACCCGTTTCACAAAAAATTATGGAAGATGTTTCTATGAGTGTTGAATTTGTATACAATACACCCGTGGTCGAAAAATTGAGAAAAATTGCTGATAAGAAATGGTACCAAATTTTTTAAGTAATACCTCCTATTAAGATCGAAAAAACAATTGTTGATCATGATAAGGGTGTGTAAAAAATAACCCCATGCCCCAGATTTTTATGATATTCATTTTCGGATTCGCGATGGGGATGCTAAAATAAAAACCATGAAAGCGGTTTGGAAAGGAAAAGTTATAGCGGAGTCGGACAACACAGTGGTTGTGGAAAATAATCACTATTTTCCGTCGGAATCCGTAAAGATGGAGTATCTCAAAAAGAGCAGCAACACTTACAGGTGCCATTGGAAGGGTCTGGCTGATTATTACGACGTTGTGGTTGACGGCGAAACAAACCATGACGCCGCTTGGGTCTATCCCGAGCCAACGGAGCCTGCAAAGATAATTAAGGGCCGTTTTGCTTTTTGGAAGGGCGTGGAGATTGCGTCCTGATGTCCTAAAACATCCTTACAAACTTGAGAATATTGGGATATTATGTATTATAAAAGTATGGAAAAATTGAAGACGGCAAGGCAAATGGAAAGACATCTCAAGGGGATGGCAAACCATTATCGTATTGAGATACTGCTTCTCATCTCCGAGCGCAGCGGAATAACGCTCGAAGATATTGTTGAAACGCTCGGCGCGAACGAGAAAACCATAGGCGAGCACACAAGGCGACTTTATCAGGCAGGGCTTATCAATAAAAAGTACCGCGGCAAATTTGTGGAACACACTCTCTCGCCTTACGGTAAAACTTTTGTTAGTTTTCTTAAGTCATTCCAAAACTCTTAACCCGTTAAATAATATCCTTATAAACTTAAGAATGTAAGGATGTTGTTTATATAAAATTAATGACAAATAATAAAATTATAAAAAAGGTAAAAATTGAGATTTCCAAAAGCGTTCTTCCCGAAAGAAAAAAGCGTGAAATTGAAAAATTTGTTAAAAAATTTATTAATGAATATAGCGAAACATTAAAATTGT
>CAYIFM010000028.1:0-7058 GCA_964362705.1 uncultured Candidatus Saccharibacteria bacterium
CCAAAGCGTTTTCCAAACGCTCTTGAAGCATTCTGGTTTCCGGATCTAAAGAAGCGCGTACCCTTTCGCGGGCAATATTCCGCGCGGCGCGCTCGGCGTCCCGCACGGAAAGATTCTGTACCAAAATATTTTGATAAAGCTGCGTTTGATCCTCCGGATGCCCCGAAAGCATAAGCAAAGGCCTGGTGTGTCCCTCGGTAATTTTTCCTAATGCCACGGCCTCCTGCATTGCTTCCGGCAGCGTTAAAAGGCGCAAGGTGTTGGCCACAACCTCTCTGGACTTGCCAACTTTTTCCGCGACTTCCCGCTGAAGCATGCCGAATTCATCAATTAATTTTTTGAAAGCTCTGGCTTTTTCTATGGGGTTTAAATCCTGGCGCTGCAGGTTTTCAATCAGCGCGATTTCCAATTTTACTTTGTCCGACTGGGCTTCCTTTATTATCGCCGGGATTTGGAAAAGACCGGCAAGCTTGGAAGCTCGGAGCCTTCTCTCCCCCGCCAAGAGCTCATACTCCACCCCCTGGCCGGTTGAAGTCTCAAATTCATTCCGTATAACCACAATAGGCTGAAGCACGCCATATTCGCGGATGGATTGAGCAAGTTCCGAAAGAGCGGACTCCTCAAATTCGCGCCTCGGCTGCATTGAATTGGGTTTTATTTTATCCAATTCAATCCAAAACACGCTTTCTTTGATTCTCGCCGGCTGATTGATTTTTTCATCCATTATGTTTAAAATAACAAAATAAAGAAATTTGTAAATACGCGCGCCCGAGTGATGAAACTGGCAAACATGCACGACTCAAAATCGTGTGCCGAAAGGCTTGTGGGTTCAACTCCCACCTCGGGCAAAATTCTTTAGTAAAATTTTAACTAGCCAAGCGCTTAAAATTCCGACAACAGCTCCCGCCAAAATATCTGATGGCCAGTGAGCGCCCGCGGCGACGCGGCCTCCGCCGATTGAAAAGGCAGCCAAGAAAAACAAAATGCTGGTTTTGGGATAGTAGTAAGCCACTGCCATGGCAATGGCGAAAGAAAACGAAGCGTGACCGGATGGAAATGAGCCCCAGCCGGAGCGCTCCACCAATTGTTTTACATTGTCTAAGACTTCAAACGGCCTCGGGCGATTATAAAAAAATCGTATAATTTCCGCAATGATAAATCTGGAAAAAACTCCGGAGGCGAGCGCGAAAATAACCATCTCAATATTTTTTTTCAAATTGCCGCGCCATTTTGGGAAAAATGAAAGCGCGGCAAAAAGCAAAAGCGCAGCTATCACAACATAAAGCAAATAAACCGCCCGAAAATAAATAATCCAATCATAAAAACTATTTACCCCAGCCCACGAATTAAGCCAGCGAAAAATTATAACATCCATATTTATAATTGTATCATTTTTTCGCCAATTCCGCTAAATTTTTAAAAAGCATGGCGACGGTTAAGGGGCCGACTCCGCCGGGAACCGGAGTGAAAAGAGATGCTTTATCTGCGATTTTTGGGTCTAGATCGCCGACAACCTTGCCATTAGCTTCCGATGTCCCGCAATCAATCGCAATCACGCCGTTTTTAACCATGTCCGCTGTAATTAAGTTGGGCTTGCCGACTCCGGAAATTAAAATATCCGCATCTTTCGTGCATTTTGAAATATCTTCTGTGTTTTCATCCAGAACAGTAACCACCGCGCCTTCATTGATTAACCAAGTTGCAACAGGCTTGCCAACCAAGCGCCCCGCTCCGATTACGGTAACTTTTTTACCTCTCACATTTACATTATTTTTGACAAAAATATATTTAATTGCTCCGACCACCGGCGGAAAAATTTGGGAGCGCCCGGAAGAAAATAATCCTACGCTTTTTGAAGAAAGCATGTCGGTGTCTTTTTCCGGAATAATGCCGTCTAAAATATATTGAGTGTTTATTCGCTTGGGTAGAGGCAGCTGCACAATCACGCTGGTGTTTTCTTTAATATGCATGATTTCGGCGAGTTTTTTCCGTAGCTGATTTGTGGAAATATTTTCTGGAAGTTCGTAAACCCTGATATCAACCCCGATCGCACTGCCAAATTTCTTTTTCTGGTCCAAAAATTTCTCTGTGATTTTATCCTCCCCCACTTTTACTACCGCGAGCCGTATTTTTTTCCCAGCCAGAGGCTGGTCCGCCTCTGGCGGAAAAACCTCCGCTTTTAATTCGGCTTTTATTTCCTCCGCCAATTTTTTCCCGTCAATAATCATTTTGATAAAATTTTATCTATGCGCTCCGCAATTTTTAGCATATCTTTTTCTTTCATCCCTTGCGTGGTAACTGCCGCGGTGCCGAGGCGGATGCCGGAAGGGTCAAATGGAGAGCGGGTGTCGTAAGGAATTGTATTTTTATTTACGATAATTTTTTCTGCCTCCAAAAGCTCCTGCGCTATTTTGCCGGAAAGTCCACTTGCCCAAGTATCCACCAAAAATAAATGCGAATCCGTTCCGCCGGAAATTATCCGCCAACCATGCTTTTGAAGTTCGCACGCCAAAACTTTTGTGTTTTTCACAATTTGCCTCGCGTATTTTTTAAACGCCGGATTCATCGCTTCTTTTAAACAAACCGCCATAGCCGCGATATTATTCATGTGCGGTCCACCTTGAAGACCGGGAAAAACGGCACGATTTATAACTTCCGAAAATTCTTTTCTTGAAAAAATCATCGCCGCTCTCGGCCCGCGCAAAGTTTTGTGCGTTGTTGTTGTAACAACATCCGCGAGGGCCTGTCCGCCTCGGGCGGAAAACGGCGATGGATACGCTCCTCCCGCGACAAGCCCCGCGAAGTGCGACATATCAACCATAAAAATTGCGCCGACTTCGTCCGCAATCCGCCGGAATTTCTTAAAATCAATAATCCGCGAATAAGCGGTAAATCCAGCTACTATCATTTTTGGTTTCTCGCGACGAGCCATTTTGCGGATTTCATCATAATCCAAAAATTCTGTTTTTTTGTTCACTCCAAAATGAACCCATTTCCAAAGTTTTCCAGTGGCACTAACGCGGTGCCCGTGCGTCAAATGCCCACCCATTGAAAGAGACATGCCCATGATTTTACTTCCAAAAGGCACTAGCGCCAGATAAACAGCGAGGTTCGCCGGCGAGCCGGAATATGGCTGGACATTCACGCCCCATTTTTTAGAAGAAAGCTTGAAAAGTTTTAGCGCGCGCGATTTCGCTAAATTTTCAATTTTATCTACAATTGCGTTTCCTCCGTAATACCGCTTCCCCGGATAGCCTTCGGCGTATTTATTTGTGAACACCGATCCCAATGCCCCAAGAACATCTTTGGACGCATAATTTTCCGATGCAATAAGATTTATAACGCTTTTCTGGCGTCGCTCTTCCAACCTTATTAACCGCTCAATTTCTTTATCCTTCATTAAAAGGATTATAACAATGAAACTAGGGTTTTGGCGAGCTTTTGGCGGGGATTGTGGCGGATAAACTGGCCGGCGTCCAAAAGATCGGCTAGAATATATTTTTGGGATTTCGCAGGCGGTTCAATAAATTCCG
This sequence comes from uncultured Candidatus Saccharibacteria bacterium, assembly GCA_964362705.1. Lineage (GTDB taxonomy): Bacteria > Patescibacteriota > Minisyncoccia > UBA11713 > 2-01-FULL-45-33 > CAYIFM01. Next base: position 3,534 of record CAYIFM010000028.1, read on the forward strand.
CCTTTTCTTTTTTATACCTGGCGAGGGTTTTGGCGCGCGGTTTTTTGCTGTTAAAAACCGCGTAGTCCAAAACGTTCTTCCCTAAATATTTTTCTATCTCCTCAACAAAATCCGCGGCTAAAAATCCGTTCGTCTCTCCGTATTTCGTCATTAAATTGCATACAAAAACTTTTTTCGCTTTTGACTTTTTTATAGCCTCCGGCGCTCCGCGAACCAAAAGATTGGGTATCAGGCTCGTGTAAAGATCGCCGGGGCCTATCACAATAAGATCCGCGGAAATCAGCGCTTTTTTCGCTTCCGGATTGATGTTCGCGGCGGGGCTCAACCAAACTTTTTTAATTTTCGCGCGGGTTTTCGTGCGCGGAATGTCTATATTTGTCTCCCCTTTTAAAATTTTCCCGTCGGTTAATTGGGCGTAAAGCCGGACGTTACCCAAAGTAACGGGCAATACCGCGCCTTTGATGTTTAAAATCTGCGAAGCGTCTTTCACGGCGGAGGCGAAATCTCCCTTTATTTTTTCCAAAGTGCTTAAAAAAATGTTGCCGAAGCTGTGGCCGGACAGATCGCCTTTAATAAACCTGTAATTAAAAAGGTCCCGAAGCGTCGGGCTAGCAGAAAGCGCGACTAACGCCCTCCTTATATCTCCCGGGGGCAAAACGCCGTATTGGTCGCGCAACATTCCAGTAGACCCGCCGTCATCCGCCATGGAAACTATAGCCGTAAGCTCCAGCGGATAATTTTTAAGCGCGGAAAGAACAACAAAAGTGCCCGTGCCTCCGCCGATTACCACCACTTTCTTTTTTTGGAGCTTTACCATATAACTATATTAGAACAAAATTTGATATAAGGAGTAACAATGAGGCCAAGAGCGTCCAGCTACCACGATACTTCATGGGATGATCTTTTTAGCAAAGACGGCGCCGTGCCAAAATACGGGCCGCGTCCGGACAATTGCCATATTGACACTGCCGCTAAAATCGGCAGAGGCACGGAAATTTGGCCAAGAATCATTATAGACGGCGAAATAGAAATCGGCAAAAATTGCGTCATTGAATCCGAAGTCTCAATAATCGGAAAAATAGAGATCGGCGATAATGTGTTAATCAAGCAAGGAGCGAGGCTAAGGGGTGAAGGATATATCAGATCTGGGTGCGTTATCGGTTCGCGCGAACTTGTAAGTCCAAAAATCGGGAGAAATTGTAAAATTGAGGGGCTCATAATCGATTCGGAAATTGGCGAAGATAACGAAATCGGGCCGAACGCGGAAGTAAAACGTTCTCGGCTTTCCTGGGGCGTTAAAGCAAAACACGCCTGCGGAATCAGAGACGCTTCGGTTGGATATCTGACAAACGTCTCGGTAAATACTGAAATATTAAACTCCGACGGCAAGCGGAAAGCGCGCACAGAAATCGGCAACAAGGTTTTTTTAGCAGGCAAAATTTTGGGCGGAGTAACCATAGGCGACGAGGCCAGAATTTATCCGGATTCTTTGGTGAACGATGATGTTCCGCCCGGAGCTTGGTTTGTAAATCCGGCTCCTGGAGCAATGCCTACAAAACCGCATTTTTACAGAAAAATCTACCAGCACCAAGCATGGTATTTGGCAGGCAACTACATTTTGCTAAAATATCCAATGCCGTCCGGAAACAGATCCGAATTTTTACAAAAAATCTGGGCAAAATACCGCTTTCAGCCGACGGATGAAAAATTTAAAGAATGGCTTGAAAAACCCATTCCGCACCTCGCGGACCGCGCCGTGATAGAGGCGCTGGAAGCAGATTGGCAAGAAAATATGGAATGCATTATTGGAGACTGCAAGCATTCAAAGCCCGAGAAGAAAGAAAAATCCGAAGCCTAGCTTCGGGTTTTATTTTTTGCTTTTAAAACTTTTTCGGCTTTTTTGATGTCTTCCGGATAGCCGATTGGTATCCAAAAGGAAGCCTTCACAACCATCATTTCATGCTCTTTCGCAAGCTGCGCCAAAGGATAAGTAATATAGTACTCGCCATTTGGATGCTGGACTAACGGATATTTAAAAATTCTTGAGTCTAAGACTTTCACACCAGTGGAGGCCAGATTTGAAGATGGGTTTTCCGGCTTTTCCACAATCTCTAAAATCCTCCCGTTTTTATCCGCGGTGATAACGCCGAATCTTCTCGGATCTTTGACGTATCTAACCAAAAGCGCCAAGGGATGCTTTAAAAGCTTCGTTAAATCTTTTTTGGATTGCAGATCGTCGGCGTAGAGCATAAGAAACTTTTTGCGCCCCAAAAATTTTTTGCAAAGGCGCAAAGCGTGCCCGGTGCCAAGTTTTTCTTTCTGCCTGACGTATTTTATCTTGAACCTCCCGAATTGCTTCCCAAAATAATTTTCTATTTGATCACCAAGATACCCTACCACTAAAATAATTTCGTTCACTTCGTCCGGCAAGGCATCAATAATATGATGCAAAATGGGTTTCCCCAAAATTTTAATCATGGGCTTCGGGCAATTATTCGTCAGAGGCCTCATCCTCACTCCCTCCCCCGCGGCTAAAATCACGGCTTTCATATGTTAAATAATACTTTTTTCAGCTTATATGCGTTTCCGTGACATAGCAAGCCAAGATACGAATTAGTCACTGCAGAACTTATGTTGCCGGCCACGCTTTTCATCATCCGTCTTTTTGTATTAGTTCGTAAAACTCTGTGATCTGTAAAATGTACCCAGCCCAGAAAATCAACTCCGGAAGCCAGAGTTTTAATGAAAAGCTTGTCAGGATGCAGATTAAGTTTCATCTTCTCGCTCAAAAAGTTCTCAATTTTATGGATAAGTCCTTCCAGCCAATTTTTGTTTCTGGAAAAAATCACAAAATCATCCGCATATCTAATATAGTATTTCACTTTTAATTTATGCTTCACAAACTGGTCAAATGCGTTCATATAGATATTAACAAAAAGCTGGGAGGTAAGGTTGCCTAATGGCAAGCCGACCTGCGGCCTAGTCGAGAAGAAACTATTTATCACTTGTTCAAGAAGCCATAAAATATCCGTGTCCGGAATATAAAATTTTAAAATTTTCATTAAAACTTCGTGGTCAATGCTGGCAAAGAATTTTTTGATGTCACACTTCAAAATCCAGCAGGTTTTTATGTTGTTTCGGCCAACTTTGTATCCAAACTCCCGAAATCGGTTGAGAGCTTTATGAGTTCCTTTGCCAACGCGGCAGGAAAATGAGTCCGCGATAAAAGTCTTCTCAAAAAACGGATATAAAATCCGATAAATCGCGTGGTGCAAAAGCCTGTCGCGCACAGCGGCCTTATGGATATTTCTAGGTTTTGGGTCTGAAATGTTAAAAGCCTTATATCCGCCGTGCTTATACCCAAAACTTGCGAGGTCGCCATGCAATGAAAAAACATTATCCATTAATCGCAAAGAAAATGCTTGCGCATCTCGCTTGCTTCGCTTTCCGCATACAAACTCTTTCCAGGCCGCTAGCAAGTTTTCTACTCCAATGATATCCTCAAAATTATGAGCCAATTGAGTT
>CAYIFM010000029.1:0-7027 GCA_964362705.1 uncultured Candidatus Saccharibacteria bacterium
GAACCGACAACCTATCGCTTACGAAGCGATTGCTCTGCCGTTGAGCTACATCGGCAAATTTATTTTGTAGCATTTTTTCTCGATTTATGCTAATATTTCATTATGGAGGCCAAGGACAGGAAATTTATTGAGGATTTAGCGAGCCGCGTGCGGAAAGCAGCGGACCGTCTTTGACTTGCGGCAACTTAAAGAAGAACTTTTAAAATTAGAAGGCAAATCGGCAAGCCCCGATTTTTGGAAAAATAGGGAGGAAGCCCAAAAAAGCGCCGAAAAGATGGCTGATTTAAAGGATAAAATCGGATCTTGGGAGCGCGTTTCGGAAGACGCCGGAAGTTTAGCGGAGCTCGCTCAACTTTCTGTGGCCGATCCGACCGCGTCGGCGGAGCTTCTAAAACAAGCCAAAGAGCTTGAAAGAAAATTTTTAGGACTTGAACGCGCGGAGCTTTTTTCCGGTAAATACGACAAGGGAAACGCCCTATTTCAGATTTTCGCCGGCGCCGGGGGGGATGATGCCGAGGATTGGGCGAAGATTTTGTTTTCCATGTATGAAAAGTTCGCCCAAAAACGCGGCTGGAGTTTCAGCGTTTTGCATAATCATCCGAATGAATTCGGCGGGATCAAAAATGCCGCCGCGGAAATTAAAGGCAAATACGCTTACGGCTATTTAAAAAAAGAATACGGAGTGCATCGCCTTGTGCGCATCTCGCCATATGATTCCAATAAACGCCGGCATACTTCATTCGCTTTGGTTGAAATTTTGCCGGAAATTACCGACCCCGAGGAGGTTGCGGTTAAGGAAGACGATTTAGAAATAACTTTCGCGCGCGCCGGAGGCCCTGGCGGACAGAACGTCAACAAAAGGGAAACGGCAGTAAGGATTTTGCACAAGCCCACGGGCATTTCCGTGCACGCAAGCACGGAAAGAACGCAGCAGGCTAACCGGAAACACGCAATGAATATTTTGCGCGGCAAGATATATGAGCTGGAAATAGCCAAAACTGAAGCGGAAAAAAAACTGGTGAAGGGAGGGCAGATCCCGCAGGCCGAGTGGGGACACCAAATCCGTTCCTATGTTTTTCACCCTTATCAATTGGTAAAAGACCACCGCACTAACTGGGAAACCGCGGATGTGGACGGCGTACTTGCGGGAGACCTGGATAATCTTATAGAATCAGAATTAAATGATATATTTTGATAAAGTTTCGAAAATTTATTCGCCTACCTCAATCGCGCTTGAGGATGTTTCGTTTACCGTAAAACCCAACGAATTTGTTTCTCTTGTCGGCCAATCAGGCGCCGGCAAGACTACGCTTTTAAAACTGCTTTTGGCCGAGGAGCGCCCGACTTCCGGCCAGATTTTTTTTGAGTCTAGCGATATCCACGCGCTGTTAAAGCATGAGCTTCCGCAAGTGCGGCGCAGAATGGGCGTGGTTTTTCAAGACTATAGGCTTTTGCCGATGAAAACTGCTTTTGAAAATGTCGCTTTCGCGCTTGAGGCGGCCGGCCGCCCCGATGAAGATATTTCAAGCGACGTTATGCACGTTTTGGAGTTGGTAGGTTTGGCAGACAAAGTTTGGAATTTTCCGCACGAACTTTCGGGCGGGGAAAAACAGCGCGTTGCCATAGCGCGCGCTATCGTAACCCGACCGGATGTCGTGATAGCCGATGAGCCGACTGGCAATTTGGATCCGCTAAATACCAGAGAAATCATAAGGCTTTTGGAAAAAGTCAACGATCTTGGCACAACCGTGCTTTTGGCCACGCACGATAAAGAAATCATAGATTCTTTGGAGCGCCGGGTCGTCACATTGGACAAAGGCCGCGTCATAAGGGACGAGCTCCGCGGCAGGTATGTGCTATAATTAAATCAATGGTGGATAAAATCACTTTTAAGCGGATTTTGAAGTGGGGATTCGTTAATTTTTTCAGGAACGGCGTGGTGAGCCTGGCCACGGTGTTGGTTATGTCCTTATCAATTTTTATGATAGGCCTGGTATTGGTCGGGAGCTCCTTTCTTTCAGGAGTGATTTCAAATCTTGAGGAAAAAGTGGATATAAGCGTTTCCTTTAAGCAAGCCGCGCCGGAGGCGGAAATTTTAGCTCTCAAGCGGGAATTGGAAGGTCTGCCGGAAGTAAAAAGCGTAAAATATGTTTCGGCGAATGAAGTACTATCTACATTTAAAGAAACGCATAAAGAAGATGAGACTGTTTCGAAATCTTTAGAGGTGCTAGGTGAGGATTTTCGTCTGCCAGCTATCTTAGGAATCAAAGCCAAAGATCCTTCCAAGTTTGAAATCATAAGCAAATTTTTGGAAAGCGGCAGATACGACAATATTTTGGATAATAAAGAAGCTTCCGGCGAGAAAAAAATTACTTACCAGCAAAACCAATTGGCCATAGAAAAATTAACTTCGCTTCTTGCTACCGCGAGGCGCCTCGGATTTGCTTTGAGCGTAATTTTGGCGATTATTGCCCTGCTTGTCGCTTACAGCACAGTGCGCCTTGCCATTTACAACGCGAAGGATGAAATTTCAGTCATGCAGCTCGTCGGCGCCTCTAGCGCTTTTATCCGCGGACCTTTTTTGGTTGAAGGGATAATTCATGGAATCATTGCCCCTATTTTGACTTTGGCGGTGTTTTACCCCACCTTTTGGTTCACCGGCGAAAAAACAGCAGGGCTTTTCGGAGGGCTTAATATTTTTTCCTATTTTATTTCAAATATTTTCCAAATCTCTTTTATTTTGCTTCTCATAGGCATTTTGCTCGGCGTTTTTTCGGCTTATATCGCTACCCATCGGTATCTCAAGGTTTAGATTTCTCAAAAATTATTACGTAGTTGTCCAAATAAATTCGCTTCCAAGCGGGGTCTTTTAATTTTTCAGATAAAAATTTTTGCCCCCAGGGAGTATAGTCGTGCCACGCGAAAACGATTGTTTTAAAATTATAAGTTTCATTTGCCTCTTTCCATTTTTTTTCGCTTTCCTGCATGGGGATATAAATTTTTTCAAAAAAACTGACTGGGTATGCTTCCGGCCGGTTGTCCACGAAAACGCTTTTGGGTTCGAGATAAAAACTTAAATAGCTGCCTATATCGTAGTTGTTGAAAATTGGCCCTGCGATTTTGGCCTCTTTCAAAAATTTAGCGGCACTTTCATTGCCCGGCATAAGGCCCAGCCCGAAATCCCCGCGCAAAAAAGGCATTTTTGTTTGGTGAGAAAAAAACGTTATAATCAAAATCAAAATCAAGGCAGTAATGCTTATGGCATATTTTTCTTCTCTCGGCGCGCTCTGGTTGAATAGGGTTTTAATTCCGCAAGATACGGCCGGCAAAGTAAAAAGCGCGAAGATTGTAAAATTTCGTACGGCAAAAGCCGCCATTAAGCCAAAAACAACCGCCGGCAAAAAGAAAACCAAGCTATTTTTTTCTTTTTTAAAAAACGCGAAAACGCCAGCCGCGATAAGTGCCGCCAGCGCCAGCCAAAACCAAGCATAGTTGGGGTTTTCCGCCACGCCTAGTTTTTGCAAAAACCACACAGATTGGTTTTCAACTATTTTATAGCCGTAATTTTGAAGGGCGTATACGGGAAATAGAATGGCCCTGTATCCAAAAGGGTTTATGGGAATCGCGAGCGAAGAAGCTAAAAATACGCGCCACAATTTGAAGTTATTCAAAAGAAAAATGAATAAGATCAAAATTCCAACGAAAAAATAAACGTGGAGATTAACCCAGAGGAGCATAAGAAAAGGAAGTGTCCAAGGCCATTTGCGGCGCCACAAAATCCACAAAAATATTCCTGCGAAAAAATAACTGAAAGCTTCCGGCCGTACCTCCGTCCGCTCGGCAATTAGGGGAATTAAAAAAAGCGCCGCCGGTATTGCGATTTTCCAACCGGTATTTTTTCTCGCTAAATCAAAGAAAAACCAAAAAGTCACGAGGCTCAAAATAATAAAAAAAAGCTGTAGGCCGGAAAACCCGACTGTTTTCCAGAGCCAATAAAACACCACTCCGAAGAGCCAGTGATGATTTACAAACGGATAATCCGGATTTGTGTAAGAATAATAATTTGTATAAAGCACTTGGAAATTTCCCGTCAGAATTTCTTCCCCGTTTTTTATGTGCCGTCCGAGATCCGAAGTCGTCAAATCTATTTTATGAAATAAAAAAACGCCGTACCAAGCGAGGAGCAAAATTAAAACAGCGATTTTAACCCAGCGCATTTTTGCGTTTTTTAATCACAAAAAACCAAAGATAAACCAAAATCAAAAGCGCGATGTTGGTGAAAAAAATGTAAGGACGCCCCCAGCCGACGCCGTCCACTTTGAATTCCGATAAAAAACGGCCCGAAAGCAAGAAGATCGGGCAAAACGCCGAATAAAAAAGCGACCCAGAAGCTTTTTTTATTTTTCCTTCCGAAAGCCGCTCCTCCCCAAAGCCCGTGCGAAACGATATCCATTTATTTATTTTACCATTTTTTATTGGTTTTGCGAATTTTTGCTGAACCCGTTCAAATTTTTATAGTGTATACACTTTATCACGATCGTAAGAAAGTGTAGCCCATCGAAAAAATACTCAAAGAAGTACGAATAGCCCGATTCCCCGATTCGCCCCATTAATAACGACGGTTTTTATGGTTTTATTTTACCAGATTTTGTTTCCTTAACCTCACGCTTTTCGGCGTTATTTCCAGATATTCGTCTTCGGACATGATTTCCAGCCCGCGCTCGATTGTCAAAAGATAAGGAGGCGAGAGCGTGAGGGCTTCGTCAGAACTTTTGGAGCGCATGTTTGTGAGCTCTTTTCCCTTGGTCGGGTTGACCGACATTTCCTCTCCCTTGGCTGTGTTGCCGATAACCATGCCTTTATAAACTTCCGTTCCCGGTCCGATATAAAGCATTCCGCGGTCCTGCAAGCCCCAAAGAGAAAATCCCAAAGCTTTCCCATTGGCCATTGAAACCATGGAACCGGCCGAGCGTTTTTTTATTTCTCCTTTCATCGGCCGGAAACCCAAAACATGCGACGCGAAAATTCCTTCGCCCTTTGTGTCTATCGTAAATTGGTTTCTATACCCCAAAATTCCTCTAGTCGGCCCTTCCAAAGAAAGCCGCACGATATTTTCTTTATTAAAAAGATTTGTCAAAATAAATCCTTTGGAACCCAAGCGTTCAATTATCGCGCCCTGATATTCCGCAGGCGCGTCAATTATTACTTCTTCGTATGGCTCGTAGACCTCGCCATCATTTTCCTGGTGTAAAATTACTTGCGGCTGGGAAACCTGAAGCTCGTAACCGGCTCGGCGCATGTTTTCCAAAAGAATAGCTATGTGAAGCTCCCCACGGCCGGAAACTTTAAAAATGTCTTGTCCAAAATCAATTTTCAGCCCGACGTTCACTTCGAGCTCGCGTTCCAAGTATTCTCTAATCTGGCGCGAGGTGACAAATTTTCCTTCCCTTCCTCCGAATGGAGAACTATTTACCAAAAAATTAAGCGTAATGGTCGGCTCGTCTATTTTAATCGCTGGGAGCGCTTCCAGAGTTTCATCTTTCAGCACGGTCTCTCCGATATAAATATCCGGGAGCCCCGCGACAAGCACGATGTCTCCGGCGATTGCTTCTGTAGCCTCAACGCGCTCTAAGCCGTTGAAAGTAAAAATTTTGCTGATTTTGCCCGTCCGCGCTTCGCCAGTCGGCGTTTTAATCACAATATTTTCTCCGGATTTCAAAACGCCTTCGTAGACCCGTCCAACCGCGAGCCGCCCCAAAAAATTATCATACCCCAAATTAAACGGCTGGAAGCGCAAGGGCTTTTCAACCAAAGCTTCGGACGAAGCCGACGGCACATGTTTGATAATTGTGTCTAAAAGGGGAGTCAAATCGCCGGATTCATCTTCCAGTTTTATTTTTGCGATGCCGGCTTTGCCGTTCGCGTAAACCACAGGAAAATTTGCTTGCTCGTCCGAAGCCCCCAATTCCATAAAAAGCTCCAGTACCTCATCCACGCATTTCGCTGGGTCGGCGGCGGGCTTATCTATTTTATTTATAATTACAATCGGTTTTAAACCAAGTTCAAGAGATTTTTTTAAAACGAAACGCGTTTGCGGCATCGGCCCCTCCTGCGCGTCCACAACCAAAAGCACCGAATCAATGGAGCGGAGCACGCGCTCCACTTCCGAGCCGAAATCCGCGTGCCCGGGAGTGTCCACGATGTTGATCTTTGTATTTTTATAAGTTATCGCCGCGTTTTTTGAATAAATAGTAATCCCGCGCTCCAATTCCAGAGCGTTTGAATCCATTGAGACGCCTTCCTTAAACGCGCCGGTTTGCCGGAGCAAAGCGTCGGTCAGCGTGGTCTTCCCATGGTCCACATGGGCGATTATCGCGATATTTCTGATTTCCATAAAATTTTATTTAAAAAAGCCTTGTCCGCCAACTGGCAGAAGGCTTTTGCATAATACATTCAAAATCAAAGAGAGTCAAACGGCAAAATGTTTAAGGCTACACTTTGTCACGATCGTACAAAGGCGTAGCCATCGCCATGTGAGGGATTAATTTCTCTTTTTATATTCGCGGCTTAAAAGACCGAAATTTAAAATGTCGTGCCACTTATTTTCACGAAACCATTTTTCGCGCATCCGGCCTTCGAGTTTGAAACCGAATTTTTTCAAAACTTTCTGCGAAGCGATATTTTTATGGAAAGTATCCGCGTAGACGCGGTGGAATTTCCATTTTTTAAATACCAAATCCAAAACCAGCCCGACGGCTCCAGTTGCTATTCCGTGTCCCCAATGTTTTTTACCGAGCCAATATCCAAGCTCGGCGTTTTTGTTGATGCGGTCGATTTTCATTAGACCAATTCCGCCGACAACTTTTCTGCTACTGTTTAAAATAATGCCTAAAGCAATTTCTTTTCCGCGATTCTTTTTTATTTTTCTGAAAAAATTATAAGCGTCTTTTATGGAGTAAGGGTGAGGAATGTTTGTCGTAAAACGCACAATGTCTTTGTCGTTTATATTTTTCCGCAAATCTTCCGC
>CAYIFM010000030.1:0-7014 GCA_964362705.1 uncultured Candidatus Saccharibacteria bacterium
AAGTCACCAAACAAGACCCGTTGGCTTGGTGGGCTAAATCAGTAAACTCGGCGGTTAAAGTTCTGCCTCCGACTTCCGTCGTAAATTTTTTTGATTGCATATTTGCTTTAGGTGATCTCCAGATTTTAGCCCTTCAATATGAGGAGCTACCTATCCAGAGACCAACAATGTTAATTAATAATACTCTAGATACTATATTATTGACACAAAAATGTCAGTATTGACAAGATTTGGATGGTGTGATAAGCTTTTAGCAGAAGGCAGAAGGAGGTGAAAGATGATCACAGAAACTTTACAAGGTTACGAAGCCGAAATGAAAAATCATCCTACTGGTAGCTTGCTAGGCGTAAAGATAATCGTGAGTTTTAATGATAATGCCAGTGAGGTTCTTCGAGATTTACCAAAAAAATTAGGGTTTCATCTTGAAAGCCTATTGCCTTATACGAATTTGAATGAAGCGCTCGCTATTGTTTCGCGGGAGGACTCGCCAATCAAGGCCATTTCATTAAGAAAAAAGAACATCATAGTAATTTAATTGCAAAATACAAAGCCGTTCGGGAAATCCCGGGCGGCGTTTTTTTATTTTACCGAAAACGCAATGTCCGATTTTTTGGCAAACTCTTTGATGGCCTTAAGTCCGGCGCGGAAATTATCAAAATTAAATTCATAAAAATTTATACGAGAAACTTTGCCATTTTTATCGTAGTCAATGACAACGTTGCCACTTACATCAGAATCAACGCTTTTGTTTTTGTCCAATTCTATGCTCATTACTTGGCTTTCTTTATCGTATGAAATTTTTGGTTTTGATTTGCTCATAATTTTATTTTTGAAGTGTCTATAACCGTAATTATTTTTAATTTATTTTTTATCCTCTCGGCGATTATGATAAGCAATCTTTTATCTCCGGCGTACAATTTTTTAAACATTATTTTGTTTTTTTCGTCATACAATACCTTGCTCGGATACAGAATCACGTTTTCTAGTAGCTTTTCTGAAATGTGGCGTTCCGCCATTCGTTCCTTCGCATGCCGAGTCAGTTCATAATCCATATCATTGTTTTAATCCTATCTCCCTTGCCCCAAAATGTCACTATTGACAAAGTTTTGGGGATATGATAATCTTAAGGCAGAGGAGGACAAAATTATGAATTCGGTTGTTACATATGTAAGGCTTGGATCTGGTTGTACGATTCAGGAACTTTTACGAATAAAAGAAGAAATATTTAACGGCGTGAGAGATTCAAAGCTTCGAATAGATTTATGCGAAATGGCATCGTCAGATCTTTCAATTCACCGCATTTGTGACGAAGAAGGTTGTGTCTATGTGGCTGACCGCCCACACTCTGATGGGCGAGTTCTATGCGCCAAACACAGTTAGGTTCACAATGCCGTCCGGAAATCCCGGGCGGTTTTTTTTATACCCCTCTACTTCTTTATTATGTATTTCCCCGGTTCTTCGCCGAGATCAATAAATTCGTCAACAACTTCTTTGAGTTTTCCGGAAGAAGACCGGCCGAAGGCGATGACTTCCACGCGCCTGCCCTGATTTTTTAAATATTCAACCAACGGAATAAAATCTCCGTCTCCGGATACGATTACTATTGTATCCACAATTTCCGCCGTGCGGATTGCGTCCACCGCGAGGCCAACATCCCAATCCGCTTTTTTTGCCCCTCCGAAAAATTCCTGAAGCTCCTTTTCGCGCGTTTCAATGCCGAGTTTTATAAGTGCCTCAAAAAACGGTTTCTCTTCCCCAGTTTTGGTGCTTATCACATATCCGAAAGCGCGCACGAGCTGTCTGCCGCCTACGGCGGTTTGAAGCAACGCTTTAAAATTCACCCGCCCGCCGAAAAGGCTCCGAGCGGAGTGATAAAGGTTCTGCGCGTCTATAAAAACGGCGACTCTTTGGTATTTGTGTTTAATGTCCGGCATTATTTTCTTAATTCTAATTTTTTAATCAATTTTTCGTAAGACGCCTTGTCTCTCTTTTGGACGTACTCCAAAAATTTTTTCCGCTTGGAAACCATCTTCAAAAGTCCCCTTCGCGAGTGGTTGTCTTTAGCGTGTTTTTTTAGGTGGAGGGTTAATGAGTCAATTTGCTTGGTTAAAAGCGCTATTTGCACCTCGGCTGACCCCGTGTCTTTCTCGTGGACCCTGTGCGTCTCCACTATTTTCTTTTTGTCTTTGGTTTTAAGCATGCACTACTAATTACGAATTTATACTAATATACTAATAGTATAGCAATATGGCAAAAATTGAGCAACTTAAGAAAGAGTTTCTGGAGTATCTTGAGATAGAGAAGGGGCGGAGCGTGAAAACGGTGGAGAACTACGACAGGTATTTAAAAAGATTTTTTGAATTTTCAAAAATAAGCGCCCCGAAAGATATTTCGGAGGATGCGGTCAGAAAATACCGGCTCTATCTTAACCGCGCGGACTTGGACAAAAATACGCAAAATTATTATATTATCGCTTTGCGGATGTTTTTGAAATATTTGTCCAAAAGAAATATTGATTCGCTGGACGCGGAAAAAATTGAACTTGCCAAAATGGCGCCAAGAGAACTGGATCTTTTGGATATTTCAGATTTGGAAAGATTGCTGGACGCGCCAAAAGGCGCATCCGCGAAAATTTTGCGGGATAAGGCGATTTTGGAGCTGTTTTTTTCAACCGGCCTCCGCATTTCGGAGCTTTGCAATTTAAAAATTGACAATGTTAATTTAAAACGCGACGAATTCTCCGTTCGCGGAAAGGGCGGAAAAATCCGCGTGGTTTTTTTATCCGACAGCGCCAAAGAGTCCATTAAAAAATATTTGGAAAAAAGAGACGCTGTAAATGCCAGCCCTAGGCTGGCCAGCCTTGGGCTGGATAAATTATTTCCGGTTACCTCGCGCTCAATCCAGCGGATGATAAAAAAATACGCTATCGCCGCGGGGATTTCCAAAAAAGTAACTCCGCACGTTTTGCGCCATGCCTTTGCCACGGATTTATTGCAAAACGGCGCCGACCTTCGTTCCGTCCAAGCCATGCTCGGCCATGCCAACATTTCAACAACCCAGATTTACACACACTTTACCGACCGCCAGCTTAAAGAAGTCCATAAGGCTTTTCATGGGAGGAGGAGAAAATGAAAAACCCACCGTGCGGACGGTGGGTCGGGCCGATGGCCCCTTGAGGATTTTTGAGAAAGCCGGGACGGCTTCCTCGGCTGGAGATTTTAGTGGGTTAGGCGGCGCGCTTGCGGTAGATGGTGGGATTGGTGCTGGAAAGATCCGGCAGGTTGACGAAACGGCCAATTGCCAGCTGGAACTTCCGGAAAGACGCCGGATTTTTCTGCGCCAAATGGGACAGCCGCGGATACAGGATGTGGTCGTACCATCGGTCGTTGTAAGGATCGGTGGCATTGATGTCCACTCTCTCGTCTAAAATATCCAGAATCCACGCCTTGCAGAAAATCTCGGACGTCTTGGCTCTGGGCATTTTCAGAACCATCACCATCCGCAAGACAGTTGCCTCGATGAACTCCCATGCCTCCTTCTTGCTTTTCAGCGAGTAGGCCTTGTCGATGATTGCGTCGAACACCGATGGCTCTTCCGGATCTTCAAACACGCAGGCCTTGCCGCCCCTTACTGCCATGCCGGGAATGAAACTGTGACGGACGGAGCTTTTCAGCCCTGGATCTGTCAGCAACGCCTCGTCCGCTCTTGATTCATACCCATCTTGAAAATCTATCGGTTCTCTTCTCACGATATCCTCCTTCTTTTTGTTGTTTTTCCCCTTGTTTATTGTAAAAATTTTGCTTCTCCCGTAAGGGCCGCGGAAAGCCCGATTTTGTGAGTGCTATGTCTTTTTAATTTAATAAAATTATGACTTTTAATGCACTTCGGGTCCGCAGTCCTTATGGAAGAAGCAATTATCCTATCTACCTCCTATTATACTCCTTTTTAAAGGACTTGTCAAGGGGGTTTGACATATGCTAGAATAGGCCTAAATGCCCCCATAGCTCAACGGATAGAGCACTGGTCTTCGGAACCAGGAATGGCGGTTCAAATCCGTCTGGGGGCGAATAGGGTTTCCGCCAAAAGCTTCGCATTTTGGCGGACCAGCCTGCATGCGTAGCTTGCGGCTGGCAAATCCTGGCGAGGGCGTCAATAAAAAAAGCCCCGGGAACCCATTCTGGGTCCCGCGGGGCGTGAATCAACTTACTTGTTGGCGGTTAACTGTCTTTCTCGAAGATCCAATAGCGACTCTTTCATGCGGCGAATGCCATCTGCTTGCCGCCGGAGCTTGGACTTGTACTTGCCTCCGAAGAAGCGGGTTAAGTCGATGACTCCGCCATAGACATACTCGTATTCGTCCAAAAACTCCCATAGCCCCTCGCAAACTCCTATGCAGCGAGATTTCAGATTAAAAATCAAGTCGGCGCTGTATTCTTCGCGCGGCACTTCGAGCAGATAATCTCCTACGGACTTTGTCAATTCTGATATGACATCCAGCAAGCCGTTCAAAAAAACGGCGGGATGCATATTCAAATCATCAGGGTCTGGCCATTTTTCAGGAAGCATTCCCTCCAAAAACACTGCCGGAAAAAAATCTATATAGTAAGAGCATTCGGCAAGCTCCTGGTCGGATTCTTGCGCGCGAGCGTGTAGATCGCGTTCCGGCATCTCAATCTTAAAAAGTTCTTCTTTCATCGCCTTGAGCGCGTCAAAACTTTCGCGCGCCTTTGGTAAATCGTGGGTTCGCAGCAGGTCTCGAATTGTTGCTTTCGTTCCCTCGACAAGCTCGGTGCGCAAGGCGTGGCCTCGCCCTATTCCCCGCCTTTCGTTGTCAAAACGCACATGCATTCCACGCCTTAATACTTTGCCGCTCCTTCTGTCTTTGTCTTCGAGGCCTCGATACTCTTCTCCCATTTTATGCAGGGAGTAATGCGCTGCCGATCTCAAACTCTTCATTTTTTCTAACCCCTCTACCTTTCTCATCTTTTCCCCTTCCTTTCTCAAGAATCTACCTTTTTTCATTATACACATTGAGATATATTTGTCAAGGAAAGGGTTTTGCGTTATGCTTAATTAATCATGAATTTTACCATTCCAAAAGAAGTAAGGGCGGCGGCCGCGATCTTGGAAAGCGCGGGTTTTGAAGCGTATCTTGTGGGCGGATGCGTCAGGGATTTGCTCTTGGAAAGAATCCCGCAGGATTGGGACGTGACCACCAACGCAAGGCCCGAAAAAATTCAGGAGCTTTTTCCGAAAAGTTTTTATGAAAATAAATTCGGGACGGTCAGTGTTGTAACCGGCTCGGAAGACCCTAAACTCCGCGCGATAGAAATTACGCCTTACCGCCTGGAAGGAAAATATTCCGACAAGCGCCATCCCGATGAAATAAAATTTGCGGACAAGCTTGAAGACGATTTGGCGCGAAGAGATTTCACGGTAAACGCGCTTGCCATGAGCTTGGTCGAAGGGATGGCGGTCATTGATCTCTTTTCCGGCCAAAAAGATTTGGAGAAAAAACTAATCCGCGCGGTTGGCGATCCCGAAGAGCGTTTTGCCGAAGACGCGCTCCGCATTATGCGCGCTGTGAGAATCGCGGCGGATTTGGATTTTCAGATTGAAAAAAATACCCTCTTGGCGCTCAAAGAAAAAGCAGGATTAATTAAAATGATAGCCAAAGAAAGGATAAGAGACGAATTTTCAAAAATTTTAATAACCCGGCAGCCCTCAAGAGGTTTAGAGGTTCTTCGGGAGCTCGGCATTTTAAAACTTTTTCTTCCGGAAATGGAGGAGGGTTGGGGCGTGGGGCAAAACAAGCATCATATCTATACTGTTTGGGAGCACAATGTGAGGGCGCTTGACTGCGCCGCCAAAGAAAAGTGGCCGTTGGTCGTCCGGATGTCCGCGCTTTTTCACGACATAGGAAAACCGCGCGCCAAAATGGGTGACGGACCCAATTCAACTTTTTACAACCACGAAGTGATCGGAGAGAAAATGTCGTTCCAAGCTCTCTCGCGGCTTAAATTTTCCAAAGAATTTACCGAGAAAGTGGCCAAGCTCGTCCGCTTCCACCTTTTTTATTATAACGTTGACGAAGTTTCAGAATCATCCGTCCGGCGGCTCATATCGCGCGTCGGGCCTGAAGACATGGAAGATTTAATCCGCGTCCGCATCTGCGACCGCATCGGCTCGGGCGTGCCGAAAGCGGAGCCCTACAAGCTTCGCCATTTCAGATTTTTAGTTGAGAAATTGCAAAGGGATCCTGTCTCGGTTAAAATGCTGAAAGTAAATGGCGATCGCATAAAAGAATTAACAGGGCTCCCGCAGGGCATAAAAATCGGCTTGATTATTCATGCCTTGATGGACGAGGTTTTGGATGACCCTGAAAAAAATACGCCGGAATATCTGGAAAAAAGAACAATGGAGCTCAACGCTATTCCGGAGGGCGCGCTCAAAAAACTCGCCGAAGCCGGCAAATCCAAAAAACTAGGTTTAGAAGAAGAAGAGGTGGCAAAGATTAAGAAAAAACATTATGTTAAGTAAATAACGGGCTGTAGTATACCGGCAGTACGCGCGCTTCGGGTGCGCGAAGACTGGGTTCAATTCCCAGCAGCCCGACCAGTTCAGACATTTTGGAAAAGATATTAAAGTGTGATATTATGTATATAGGTGGGGATAACATATCTTAATTATAGTATATCATAATTTAATAGTAAATATTTACTACCCACAAAGAAGATTTTAATATGATAGCCCAAAATATAAAAAAATATCGCAAGAAAAAGGGCGTTTCGCAGGATAAACTTTCTAAACTTGCTGGAGTAACTTACAACACAATTATCAAAATTGAATCCGGCGCAACAACAAATCCACGAGTTGAAACATTAAGGCTTATCGCAAAAGCCCTTGATGTTACTGTGGATAGTTTATTAAACCAAAAATAAAAATATGCACTCCAACAAACCAAAAAATAGTGAGGTTGATGCCTACACTTATATAAAAGAGGAATTAGAAAAA
>CAYIFM010000031.1:0-6927 GCA_964362705.1 uncultured Candidatus Saccharibacteria bacterium
TGTCTTGCCGGGCCTTTGACTGTCGGAGCCATTTTAAAGAAGGGGAGAGTTGATTTGCGCGGAATTAAAGATTCAAAAAAGCTTTCGGCAAAACAGCGCGAAGAGTGGTTTTTAAAAATAAAAGAAAAACAATTGAAACATAAAAATTTTGAAGTGGCGCTGGCATCGGTGGGGGCGCCTACGATTGACAAAATCGGGCTCTCTGCTTCCGCGAGATTGGCTGTCGGGCGCTGCCTTAAAAAATTCTCTCTACAACACAAGTTCTATGCCATAATGCTCGATGGCAGTCTTTACGCGCCCAAAACTTATCTAAATCAAGAAACCATAATCAGGGGAGATGAAAAAATCCCGCTTATCGCGGCCGCCTCAATTGTTGCTAAAGTTTGGAGAGATGGCAAAATGAAACGCCTCTCCAAACAATTTCCCGAATACGCCCTGGAAATTCATAAAGGCTACGGAACATTGGCTCACCGCATAGCTATAAAAAAACATGGGCTTTCGGAGATTCATCGACGCAGCTTTTGCAAAAAATTGATTTAGGTGCTATAATTGGCCTATATGGTTATAAGAATGAGACACACGCCGTCGCATAGCGGCAATAGGCGCTCGCATCATGCGTTAAAAACATCTTTGCCTTCCAAGTGCTCCAAATGCGGCGCAGGGATTTTGCCGCATACTCTTTGCAAAAACTGCGGATATTATAAAGGTCGGGAAATAATAGATGTGCTCAAAAAACTTACTAAAAAAGAGCGCAAAGCAAAAGAAAAAGAATTATCAAACAAATCAAAATAGTTTTTACTAAAAGAAGCCAACCGTCAAAACCATTCTGATTTGTTTAAAGCAATTATGGCTAATCGGCACCTTTCAAGATCTATCGCCATGCAATCTCTTTTTGAATGGGATTTCTACGGCGGGAAAGAAAAATTGGACGAAATTTTGGTCCGGAATTTAAAAGAATTCGGTCCAGGTTTGGAAAATAAGGATTTTGCGGCAAAGCTCGCCAACGGGATTTTAAAACATAAGAAAGAAATCGATAAAATTCTGGAAAAAGCCGCTCCTGATTGGCCGATTCCCCAAATCGCGCCGGTGGACAGAAACGTGCTTCGCGTGGGCCTTTACGAGCTTCTTTTCGGCAACCATAAAGAAGTCCCGCCGAAAGTAGCGATAAACGAATCAATTGAACTCGCCAAGACATTCGGCGGCGAGGCTTCTGGGCGTTTTGTCAACGGAGTTTTGGGAACTATTTATCGGGAGCTCGGCGAACCCGGGAAAAACGACACCAAAAAACGTTTTGATTTGGATTTAAATAAGCTTCCAAAAGAAGAACTGGGCGGGGCTGTGGTTATCCGCCGCGGAAAAGATAAAATCTATTTTGCTTTAGTGCATGATGTTTTCGGATATTGGACTTTTTCCAAAGGCCATTTGGAAGCAGGGGAAGATATAGAGCACGGGACTGCCCGCGAGATTAAAGAGGAGCTTGGTGTTCAAGGCCTCAGCCTTCTTAAAAAGATTGGAGAAAATGAATATATCGCCGCTGACCCGGAAACCGGGCCGACTCGCAGGCATGTAAGTTATTTTTTGGCGGAAACCAAAGACAAGGAATTAAAACTTGAGAGTTCCGGCGGCTTAGATGATGCCGGGTGGTTCACTTTAGAAGAAGTAAGAGGGCTTAAAATGTATTCGGATATTAAACCGGTTTTAGAAAAGGCGCTAGCGGAACTTGATTTAAAATTATAAAGTTAAAAAAATAATGACTGATTTTTCTAAATTTGAAAAAATTTTGGGGGTGGAGTTCAAAGACAAAAATTTATTGCGCCTTGCCCTAACTCATCGATCTTATATTAATGAAAATCCTTCGGCTAGTGAGCAAAACGAACGGCTTGAATTTTTAGGCGACGCGGTTTTGGAGCTTGTCGTGACAGAATATCTTTATAAGCAATTCCCGGAAAAGCCGGAGGGCGAGTTAACGGCTCTCCGCGCTTCGTTGGTTAACGCGAATATGCTTGGAGACGCGGCCAACGGCTTAAATTTTAACGACTTTCTTTTGCTTTCTCGCGGGGAGGCTCGGGATATCGGGAGAGCCCGCCAATATATTTTGGCAAACACTTTTGAGGCGGTGGTGGGGGCAATTTATTTGGATCACGGCTATGAAACGGTAAAAAGTTTTATTATCAAAATTCTTACTCCTAAAATCCCGGAAATTTTAGAAAAGCGGCTTTACAGGGACGCAAAAAGTTTTTTCCAGGAGGAAGCCCAGGAAAGAGTCGGCATTACCCCGACCTACGATGTTTTAAAAGAATGGGGGCCGGATCACGACAAACATTTTATTGTCGGAGTTTATTTGAATAAGGACCTTGTGGCGGAAGGCGAGGGGCCTTCAAAGCAGATCGCGCAGCAGCAAGCTGCCGAAGCCGCGCTTAAACAAAAAGTTTGGGACTGACCTAAACTAAGTTTGGGTCAAAATAAAAACCGCTACCTGCGTAGCGGCTTAACTTTGTCCAAAGCCATGACATAGTCAAAAATTTCTTTCTCTGACAAGCCGGCCATTTCCGGTATCCGGATCCGCGGCTCCCTCCGCAGTTTCTTGCTTGGCGGAAAGGTCTTTTGAAAATATTCCAGAGCCTCACGATATTGCTTTCCCTTGCCGTGTTCGCGGATAAGCATGTTTAATGTCGCCATAAACCCCTGCGAGTGTTTTGTGTAAAAATTACCGCGATTTAATGACATTACCGGCACAATTTCCGGAGCCAAAGTTTCTTCCGGCACGCCCACCTCATTCATTTGTCCGATTAATTCCCGTATCCAGAAGAAAAAGTCTTCGTGTTCCCATGTGGGGTCGCCTATGTGTTGAAGGTCTTCTTCATAAAATTGGATCACGCGCTCAAACAGCGCTTTCTTGTCGCGGATTGCCAACAAACCCGTTTCTTCCACCCATTCGCGAGGTAATGCGTAATCGCTGTAGTGCTCGCCGCCGTTGACATAGTCAGTCGCTGTTTGAAAAAGTTTTTTTCGCGCATCGCCCTCGTTATATTCGTATTCTTCGATTTTCCCGCCGGGGAGGCCAAAGGCATCCGGTTTAGTGTCCCCAATTCTTTGCCGCAACCAGTATAAGAAACGCTGGTAATGATAGTTATAAAACGGGGCCGTTCTGTCGTCTAAACGGCGATATGCGCGCATTTCTTCAAGTTCCGCGTCTGTTTTTCTCACAAGATGTCTATTTTGATCCATCCATTTCCACGCGGCCGTGTACGTTTTGATGTTCCATACAACAATCGTCAGCAGGCTTGTTTCAAGAAGTTCGCGGTTTACAGTTATAATATTTTCGCGCCCTTCAACAGCCAATGCTTTTTCAATGAGCTCATCCGTTGGCTCTAGCAGAATAACTCCCGCCACAAACCCAGATTTCCCAGTTTCTTCCATAAAAAGCCCTCCAGTTTTAAGACTAGCATATTTTAGATAACGTGTCAATACTGGTGCCAAATTCTAGCTTTTTAAATAAAAAATAATCTGATATAGTAAAAAACATCTATGCTTTTAAAACGCTTGGAAATTTCAGGTTTTAAATCGTTTGCCAAACCCACAATTCTTGAATTCCCGACCAAAATCGCGGCGATAGTTGGTCCCAACGGTTCAGGCAAGTCCAATATTGCCGATGCCATTCGCTGGGTTT
The DNA here is from genome assembly GCA_964362705.1 of uncultured Candidatus Saccharibacteria bacterium. Classification (GTDB taxonomy): domain Bacteria; phylum Patescibacteriota; class Minisyncoccia; order UBA11713; family 2-01-FULL-45-33; genus CAYIFM01. Next base: position 3,671 of record CAYIFM010000031.1, read on the forward strand.
TGGGAGAACAGTCAATGAAGCACTTAAGGGGTAAAAAGGGCGAGGATTTGATTTTTGGAGGCGGAGGAGAAGGCGCGGGAGGCCAGCGTTTGGCGAGGCTCGCGAAAGCCTCCGTTACTTTGATTTTTGATAACCCGCCTACCGGCGAGGCAGGCAAAAATAAAATTTTTCCTGTGGAATTCAACGAGGTCGCTCTTTCCAGAAAAGTCTATCGCGACGGCGTAAATGATTATGTTTTAAACGACTCGCAAGTCAGGCTAAAGGATATCATTGAGCTTCTTTCCAAGGTTGGGTTGGGGGCGTCTCAGCATCATATTATCGCCCAAGGAGACGCCGACCGCATACTTTACGCGTCTTCAAAAGAAAGAAAATCCATGGTGGAGGAAGCTTTGGGGCTCAAGATTTTTGAACTTAAAAAAAATGAGGCTCAAAGAAAACTGGACGCGACTGACGGCAATATAAAGCAAGTGGAATCTCTAAGGCGGGAGCTCGCGCCCCATCTTAAATATTTGGCTTCCCAAGCCGAGAAGATGAAAAACGCCGCTTTGCTGAAAACAAATTTAAACGAGCTTGAAAAAGAGTATGTCGCGAGAGAATTGCAAACATTGGCCGATGCATTTGCCGCGAGCGAGCAGGAAAAAACGCCGTCGGAGGAGCGCGTGAAAATCTTGGAAAAAGAAATACGCGAGAGCGAGGAAGCCCTCGGCAGGGAGGGAGACGCCGAAAAATTTTTTGTTGAAATAAAAAAGCTGGATGCCGCTCAAGACGCTGTTTCAAAAAAACGAAGAGAGCTTGAGCGCGAAGCAGGACGCCTTGAGGCGTCCTTCGCGCCGAGCGGAGCAGGGGAAGGGCAATTTGTGCCCAAAGAGCAAGTAAGATCGGTGCTTATGGGATTAATTTCTGATTTGGAATCTGTTTCCGGATCAGGAACGATGGAGGCCGTAAGGAATACTATTTTTACAGCGACGCAAAAAGTTTACCGTTTTCTCGAATCCATCAACGGCGCTTCCCGGAGCGGCGGCAAAACCGCGCCCCCGGCGGATTCAGAGCCTATAAAGGAAAATATCGCGAAACTGGAAAAAGAAGAAAGCGAGATTGTCAGTAAAAAAAGCGAGCTTCAAAAAAACTATGAGGCCAAGGCGCTCAAAATCCAAAAAGAAGGCGCGCTTTTGAGAAATAAAATGGAAGATCTTGCCCGCGCCAAGGACGCGCTAAGAAATATTTTAGCGCGCGAGGAAAAAATTGAAATTTTACGAAAAGAATTTGAGCTGGATTTCGGCTCGCATATTAAAATTATCAAGCCTGCCGGGGATTTGCTGACCGACGCTCTGCGGAATGATTTTAGGAAAAAAATTGAGCGTCTCCGGATACGCCTTGAGGATGCCGGCGGCGTGGATGAGTCCGCGCTTCAAGAATACGAAGAAACCGCAAAAAGAGACGAGTTTTTGGCCAAAGAATTGGAAGATTTGAAAAATGCCTCGGAGAGCCTTAAAAAAGTTTTTGAAGAGCTGGCAGAGCGCATAGCCAAAGATTTTGATGATGGGCTTTCCAAAATAAACAAGCTTTTCGGGGCATTTTTCCAGGAGATTTTCGGAGGAGGGGAAGCTGAGATAAAAATGGAGAAGCCGGAAAAGAAAAAAAAGCCTTCAGAGGAAGATCTCGAAGCCGGCTGGCAGGAGGAGGCTGGAGAGCCGGAGGAGCCGGGGCTTGAGATAACAGTTGATATACCCAGAAAGAGAATTAAATCCCTTATGATGCTCTCGGGCGGCGAGCGGGCGCTTACTTCCATCGCATTGCTTTTCGCGATGTCCACGGTGAACCCGCCGCCATTTTTGGTTTTGGACGAAACCGACGCGGCTTTAGACGAAGCCAATTCGACGCGCTACGCATTGATGTTGCGTGAGCTCGGCAAAAAAACCCAGCTTATTGTGGTCACTCATAACCGCGAAACGATGAAAGCCGCCGATGTGCTTTACGGCGTCACAATGGGCGGCGATGGCGTTTCAAAATTGTTGTCAATCAAGTTTGAGGAAGCCGAAAACGTTTTGGCGAGGAAAAAATAAATAGCCTCACGCATAAGGCTATTAAAAATTTTATTACCAAGAAACAACTACAACTGTCATTGGTTCTTCGCGACTGTCGTCGGAATATTTAAAGTTTTTATCAACTGAGATTTTTACCGTATATCCTTTTGCTTTTAGACGCTCTGAAAGCTTTTTGGCCACCAAATAATTCACGCGGACAGTATATTCATCGCACTCAGTTTTACTCCAAATACTGACCGAACGATGCCCTTCCCGTGCGGCTTTTTCAATCTGTTTTTGGACTGTTACAATGACCCCCTGAAAAAGCGATTCTGCTTCTACTCTGGCTCGTTGCCATTTAGCTTCATTTTCCCCTCTTTTGTCTTTGGCTTTAGCTGCTTCCGCTTGTTCAGTCAATTTACGAACCTTTGTGATATGCATTCGCTGTGCCCTCCTTCCTCTGTAAACTTAGCACAAACGCGCCTTTTTTGTCAAACAGCGCTTCGTTGCCATCACTAAAGTTATAAAACGATCGTTTTATAACTTTAGTAAAATAAAAAGGCTCTGATGAGCCTTTTACTAAACATCGGGAAGGAAAAGAGACGGCAAATCTTTTTTGAAAACAGCTAAAACGAGATTGTGAATCGCCGCATCTACGCAAACCGCAATCGCTAGCCAGAATAATATAAATGCGGTTAGCGTGGGCAAAAAATAACCCAGAACTGCGCTGAAAACAAACACCAAGCAAATAGTAAGCAGAGTATGAACCCACACGGCGTTTCCAAATTGTTGTCAATCAGGTTTGAGGAAGCCGAAAACGTCTTGGCAAAGAGAAAATAAAATCCCAATCAGTTTTTTGCTGATTGGGTGGGTAGAATACGCTCACTTGATGCATGGGACAGGCACCAATATGTCGTTTGAGTAGACGCTTCCTACGTGATAATTCGGATCATTCTTTTCGCTTCCGTCAGCCGCAGCATTCACCAACTTAGCCGTAAAACTAACCTTGGTTCCAAGACATACTCTTGCGAGCAGTGTTGCTCTAGGCACCTGGCGACGCTCCACAATGTTAAGCGTGTGGATAGATCCGTCTGTCGTTTGAACCATATAAACCAAGGAGGCGTCACTCCATTTTACTGATTCGTTTCCGAAAAAAGCGCCGGCAGATTGAACTAGCGCTGGCAAGGTGCCGGTAATTTTTATTACCTCTCCTTCTAAGCGGACCATTTTCTT
>CAYIFM010000032.1:0-6651 GCA_964362705.1 uncultured Candidatus Saccharibacteria bacterium
TTTTTCGCGTGCACCAAATCGGCCATTTTTATAATAAGCTCGGATTTGTTCACCAAATAAGGAATGGAAGCAACAATAATCTGCCACTCGCCGTTTTTTTTCTCAACTATTTCCGCTTCGCCGCGATTCACCACTCCTCCCCTGCCGGTGACGTAGGCCTGCAAAATTTCTTTTTTATTAAAAATAATTCCGCCAGTTGGAAAATCAGGCCCCTTTACGAATTCCGTAAGGTCCTCAACCGTCGCCTTTGGATGATTCATTAAATGAAGCGTAGCGTCCACGACTTCGGTAAGATTATGCGGCGGAATGTTTGTCGCCATGCCGACGGCGATACCCATAGAGCCGTTTAAAAGAAGCTGGGGGAGAGCTGCCGGAAGAACCACGGGTTCTTCTCTTGTCCCGTCATAATTCTGCGCGAAATCAACCGTTTCCTTTTCGATGTCCTTTAGCATCTCGGCGGCGATTGCCGACATTCTGGCTTCCGTATACCTCATGGCCGCCGCGGAATCGCCGTCAATGGACCCGAAATTACCCTGGCCTTCAACAAGTGGATAGCGCAGTGAAAAATCTTGTGCCATGCGGACTAAAGTATCGTAAATCGCCATGTCTCCGTGCGGATGATATTTTCCCATCACCTCGCCGACTACATTGGCTGATTTTTTCGTCTTAGCGGAGTGAGTAAGGCCCATTTCGTGCATGGAGTAAAGTACCCGGCGATGAACAGGTTTTAAACCGTCTCGGACATCCGGCAGGGCGCGCGCGACAATGACCGACATGGCGTAATCCAAATAGGATTCCTGCATTTCAGAAACTATCTCCCTTGGCGAAATCGTCCCTATCGCCTGTAATTTTTCAGGTTCTTTTTGAGCCATATTATTAAATTAATTCTAGCACCATTTTGTTCTGATTCCTAGTGGAAAACTAGCGCCAAAACTTGACAAAATTAAGCTGATTTGCTAGCTTCTAAATTAGAGGGTTTCGGACAGAAAGGAGGGTGGATATGGCTAAAGACAGCGTCCAACGATGCGAAAAAGCTTTGGAGCAAGATCATCTGCAAGCGGCTGCCGTCCTAGCGCAGTTGGCAATTGCAGAACAACTTGAGCGCATCGCCAACGCAATGTGGAAAATCCTTGAAGAACCCAAAGAGCGGGAAAAACAATAATAATAGAACGCAATTTATGCAAAGTCGGCTTAAGGTCGGCTTTTCTGTTTTTCAGTTTTAATTTATAATTCGCTTAATTTATCAATTTGCAACTAACATGCTATAGCTAAGAAATTGCAAATCTTGTTTCGGCGCAAAATCACAATAAAAATTTATAACAAATAGAAATGGTGTTTTAAATGCAACTCGTTGTCCAAGCGCTCTGCTATGATATAACGGACGAACGGCCGGAGATTAAAAAATTCTATAACAAAATCTATTTCCTTCTTACACTCAAAAGGGTGAATGAATGTGCTTTTTTGCAGTCTGTAAAATCCTGCATTTTTTAAGGAACGGGATAGGGCGTCGCGCGCTTTCTTATGTTTTTCAGGAATATCAAAAATAATAATCCGCCACTTTCTGTCCCATTTTTTCATTGGCAAAATTTTAATCTCGTCTATTGTATAGGTAAGAGCGGATTTTTCCCCCTTATCAGTTAAAAATAATGTCGTGGAACCATCGGAATTATCTCGACCTTCAACTAATTTTGCCTTATATAAATTCCTAATATTTCTGTGGAGCGCATATCTATCAATTTTTTCAAATTCTTTAGGAATACTCCGAAGAATTCGAAAATATTTACTTGGATTCCTATTAAGATTTAACGCAACGCCGACAAGCATCAAAGCCATTAACTTTTGCGCAGTTGGCCCAAGTCGCCTAATCGCTTTATCTGGATCCAATCTCATATTAACTAGTTTACACCAATATTTTACATTTGCAACTAACCCGCTATAGCTGGTAAGTTGCAAATTTGTTTTTTAGTTTGTATTTCATTTTGCGGTTCTTTTCCGATTTTAATATTTCACCTCCAGGCCGCGTTGGACTGTTTTCGGTGAAGAAGGAGCCGAGCAAGCTTTGTTTTCTCCCAAAGAAGTTACAACAGTCTCTAAAGGATTTGTTTTATTCACCTTTATTTTGGCGCAGCCTCCGCTAAAATCAACGCTGAAATTGCTAACTAATCCTCCACCGACGTTAAACGAAGCCCCGGCGCAACTTATGGAGTTTACGGTAGTCGTGGAAAAGGCCAATTTCTTGATATCCCAATAAAGAGCGCACTCCACGCCTGAGTCCGCGGCGTAAAACGCCGCCAGCGACTCCTTGGCAGTCCCCGCCAAACCAAGCTCGCCCAATAAAATTACGGAAACCCCGAGTCCCAAAGTAAGCGCGACGGACGATATTAATATTGCCAAAAGAAGAGTGACGCCTTTTGTTTTTATTTTTTTTGTTTTTATCATGGATTTACTTTTCTTTGGCTGACAGTCGTTTGTATATTAAAAACCGAGGCCGATCTGCCTCTCCCGGCGGACCCTTTTATCACAATAGTTACTCGGGGATGAGTCTGATCGGCCGAAACAGTTCCTAAAACATAAAAAGTTAAATTTTCTATTTTGACGGCTTCGGCTGTGAGCGAGCCGGAGAGTACTCCGCCCACAATTTTTTCAATCCGTTCGCTGGAAAGCCTGTAAGTTACAAGCTCTCCAGCCGCGCTTTTATAAGTAAAATTGTCCGCGCCTTCGCCGCAATCTTTTGGCTGGCTTAAAGCCGGGGGTTCTGCTCCGCAATGATATATATCCCCCGTCCGTATATCTTTAGACATCACTTCCAGCGCGAAACGCAGATTATCGTAAGCATCCTGTATGGAAAATGCTTTATTTTGCGCGTCGGCCAAAGAAAGCAAAATACTGGTGCTCACCAATGCAACCACGGCAAAAATGCCCAAGGAAACAATCATTTCAAGTAAAGTAAAACCTCTCATATCACCAGTGAAAAAGCGAGCCTGATAACGCAAAGCTCTGTGTGCCGAATTTTTCTTTCCAAAAAATTGTCACATCCACCTTCATTTCTCTGCCGGCAACTGTCTCGGTAATTTTGATTTTGCGCGAAAAAGCGGTCGGATTCCCGGTTCCGTAATTATAAAGATTAAGCGACGGGTCAAATAATAAATCTTGGCAAGCGGCGCCGCAATTGCTTACGGATAAATCTTTGGCATCAATGGAACAACCGGAACTATCTAAACAAAAACCGAGACCGGTCAGCCAATCAATGTTTTTTAAAATATTGCTTGAACGCATCGTCCGCACAAGTTCAAAGCCTTCTTGGGCAAGGCCGGCGGCAACAAGACTGTTTTTCGCGACCGAAGCCGATCTTAAACTAAAAGACGCAAGCGTAAGAGGGCCGATTATGGACGTAATCAAAACCGCGAGCGCCACTGTTGTTTCTAATAATGAAAATCCTTTTTTCATCTTTATTTTATTGAAATTTGGCCCGTAGACCTGACTACTACGGTCTTGGCGACGGAGCCGTCGGAAGAAGTTAAGGAAATTTCAAAATAATCATAACTGTTTATGCCGCCGTTGTCCGTTAAAAAAACCGAAGGCCCGGGACGAAGATAGGTCACCAAAGCTTCGTCAAGCGCGCATCCCGAAGAACAAATCCCGACATTAAAGCCCTTCAAAGACCCCAATTTGGCTTTATTTTCTATTTTAATATTTTTAACAGTTTCGTCCACGGGAAAAGTATCATATTGTTTGGAACACGTGGCATCTCCGAAAATCGTGTAAACTGTCGGGGAAGACATTGCCAAATAAACTCCGTAGCCGGGAAACCTGACAGGAATATTCAAACAAAAGGGGTCATCGTTAAAAGCAGAGTTAAATTCTCTAACCGCGAGAGAAAAAGACTGCGCTTCTCTCATGGCCAAAGCCAGCTTGGCGGCCTCTTTTTCGACCACGGCTCCTCTTTGGAAGCGCGGAAAGTTAACCAGTACTATAGCCGAAATTACGGACATAATGCCGATTACAACAATCACCTCTATAAGAGTGAAACCGGAAACGCGCTTCATTAAAAAATTATACCATAAAATACTTGTAAAAAATTATCAAAATACCACGTCAAAAATAAAGAAAGCGCCAAAAACGGCCCGAACGGTATTTCGCTTTTTAAAGAAAATTTTTTGTTTGAAAGCAATACCAGCCCAGTAAGGCCTCCTATCCAGAAAGACAAAAGCAACATGAAAATATTTTGAGGAAAGCCTAAAAATATCGCGGTAAAAAACGCCAAATCCGCGTCTCCCCGGCCCATCCAAAGTCCGGAAGAAAAACGCCATAAAAAATAAAAAAGGAGGGCTATAAGAAAAGAGGAGGCGAGATCGACTGCTAATCCGCGCCGTAAAAATTCGGCGAAAGCAAAAAAGCCGAAACCGTATAAAAAATGCTTGTCAATAATTTTGTTGCGGAAATCGTAGGCCGCGGTTAAAAAAAGCAAAGAAAAAGCCGCGAAGTAATAAACAAATAGCCCGTAACCGATAACTGATAACTTAATATAAATTAAAATCGCTAAAAGCCCGGTCAATAACTCCACAATCGGGTACTGCCAAGAAATTTTGCTCCCGCAATATCGACATCTGCCGCGTTGCCACAAAAAACTTAAAACTGGGATTAAATTCCAAACTCCCAATTTCTTCCCGCAAGAAAAACACCGGGAGCCCTTAAAGACAATGGACTCTCCGGTGTTTTTCCTTAATAAAACTACGTTAAAGAAGCTCCCAAATATTAATCCGAAAATAAATACGAAAGCCTCCACCGTGTCATAAATTACGGCTTGAGGTCGTAGCAAGTATCCGTACCAGCAGCCGTAGTTCCAGAACAATCAGCGGCATCACCATGAAAATCAGCGGCAGAGCCAGTGCAAAGCGTCAGCGCGGAAGCACCGGCGCCAACGTCCGAAGTCAAAGCCGGATTACTGGCCTCTTCCAATTCCGCGCCCAAATGATAGCTGGAGCAATCAGTTGCCGAGGAGCCGAAAGAAGAATAGGCGTAATCCGTCTGTCCGGAACCGGACGGCGGCTTAGGAACAACAGGAATGCAGGAGCTAGATCCGCAGGCAGTGGCGCCAATTAAAGCGCTCAAAAGGCCCGGATAATCACCGCTATTCGCGTCAAAATAGAGCTCCAAAGCAACCTGAAGCTGTTTAACATCCGCTAATCTCCTAGCATCGCGCGATTTTCGCCTCGCGCTGTTTAGGGAAGCCAACACCACCGAAGCCAAAATGCCGATGATGGCTATAACCACCAAAAGCTCAATAAGGGTAAAGCCGGTTTTGCCACCTTTTTTAAATAATTTCAACATAAAAAAAATAAAACCATTAAATTAAGAGAATCGACCCCTTTAAACCTATTATAACAAAAACAGGCCTAAAATAAACCACTATGTGGATAACGCATAAGCTAAAGCGCCGAGGATATATTATAGATAGGGATAAGCACCGCCGCCACCAAGATGCCCACGCCCAAGCCCAAGACCAAAATCAAGATAGGTTCAATCAAGCTCACCATATTATCTATAAAACTATCAACGTCTCTCCTGTAAAAACCGGCCACGCTTTTTAAAATATAGTCCAGCTTTCCGGTTTCTTCTCCAATTCTTATCATTTGTGAAAGCAAAGGCGGGATATCTTCGTATTTGGAAAATGTGTCTGAAATCATACTGCCGGCCTTTACCGCTTCCATGGAGTCCAAAAGAATTCTTCTGTAAACCTCGCTTTCCACCACCTCCGATGTGATTTCCAAAGACCTTACCACCGTGATTCCTCCGGAAAGCAATGTATGCAAATTATCGGCGATCCTGGAAAGATAAATTTTTCTATAAAGGCCTCCGAAAATCGGGAGCGAAAGCAAGGCCCTTGAAAAATAAACGCGTCCGCTTTCCGTGCGCGCGTATCTTGCCAAAACAACTCCGGCTACTGCCAAAAGCAGCAAAAGCACAACACCGAAACTCCTCAAAAAATTGCTGAAAGAAATAATAATACGCGTGTAAAAAGGAATGTCTTGGCCGGATTCCAGTAAAATCGCGGAAAGCGCGGGAACTACGAAAACCAGCATTAGAGTCATTACAATCACAAAGGCGGAAAGCACGAACGCAGGATAAATCAGGGCACTTTTTGCTTTACGACCGAGCTCGTATGACCTTTCCAGATAATCGGCTAAAAAATTAAAAATCTCCTCCAGCTTGCCGGATTCTTCCCCGGACTTCATCATCGCTACGTAAAATCTGGAAAATATTTCTGGATGCCGAGCCATCGCTTGGCTCATTGGTGCTCCGCCCTGAACGTCATCCAAAAGTTCGGAGACATGCCTTCTAAGCATCCGGTTTTCGGTTTCGCCGATTAAAATCTTAAAAGATTCAACCACCGGAACCTTGGCCTCAAAAAGCGTAGCAAGCTGCCTTGTCAAAACCACCACATCCTTTAACGGCACGCGTCCAAATTCAAAATACCGGCTGAATATTCCCAGGCCGCCGCCCGCTCCTTCCGCGGGTGTTATGGAAAGAATCAAAAGATTTCTTTTCTGCAAAGACCCTACCGCCAAATCAATGCTAGCCGCGTCAACTATCCCTTCTTGGCTCTCCCCCTCCGGACTTCTTGCCTTATATTGAAACTGCATATTTTTA
>CAYIFM010000033.1:0-6543 GCA_964362705.1 uncultured Candidatus Saccharibacteria bacterium
AACGAATCAAAATATCTGCATATCAGGCCGCCGAAGGAGGCGCTTTGGGCAATGGTCGTGTTTTTAGCCGTGCTCATCATCTTTTTCGCTGTTAAAATATGGGGCGAATTTAAGGGTTATAGTCGGTCTTTCCCGGCCTCCACCGTCAGCGTTTCCGGCGAAGGCAAGGTTTTTGTGAAACCGGACGTTGCGGTTGTTAATATAGGCGTCCTAAAACAGGGCGGTGAATTGGTTTCGGTTCAGCGTTCCGCGACTGATGTGATAAATAGAGTTCTTGAAATGTTAAAGCGTGAAGCGGTGGGAGAAAAGGATATTAAAACAACCGCTTACAGCATAAGCCCCAGGTATGATTATAAAGACGGGACGCAGATATTCAGAGGCTATGAAGTTCACCAAAATCTTGAGGTTAAAGTAAGAGATCTCGGAAAAGTAGGCGGCATACTTTCGCGATCAGCGGAATTCGGAGCAAATCAAGTAGGCTCTATTCAGTTCACGGTGGACGACCCGAAGGCGGCCACGGAAGAAGCGAGAGCTATGGCAATCGCCGAGGCCCAAAAAAAGGCCACGGGGCTTTCAAAAAATTTGGATATAAGATTGAAAAAATTGGTTTCATATTCTGAATCCGGAGGAGGTTCCCCGCTCCCGGTTACATTTTTTGGCAAAGCCGCGGAATTCGGTTTGGGCGGAGCGGCGCCGATTATCCCGAGCGGTGAGAATGAAATAAATATATTTGTTACCCTGACTTACGAAATCAGATAGGCTGATGAAAGTTTTTTTGGTCTTGCATAATATCCGAAGCCTGCATAACGTTGGAGCGATTTTTCGCACTGCGGAAGGCTTGGGAGTTAAAAAAATATATTCAACGGGATACACCCCCGAGCCATATGATATTTTCGGCAAATTAAGAAAAGATTTTCAAAAAACCGCGCTCGGCGCGGAAAAATATATAGAATGGGAAAAACAAAAAAACATTTTTGCTTTAATTAAAAAATTAAAACAAGACGGCGTTAAAATAGTTGCTTTGGAGCAGACAAGAAATTCACTGGATCTTAAAAAGTTTTCACTTGGCAACCGGGTTGCCAAGTTGGGCATTGCGTTGATTTTGGGGAACGAAGTCCGCGGCATTTCAAAATCTATTCTTAAAAAATGCGACAAAATCATAGAAATTCCCATGCGCGGCAAAAAAGAATCTCTCAACGTCTCCGTCGCGGCCGGGATTGCGCTCTATACTCTGTGCAACTTAGACGTCCGACGTCTAAGTGATCCAAACTAGGCTTAGGTCAGTTTACACTCAAGAAAAAACCCGCCATAGGCGGGCAGGTCGGTGCTAATTTTTAGAAAAAAGAAAGCGGAGCCAAAGCGACCCCGCAGATTAACTCAAATCTATTTGAGTTTGAAGTTTATAGTGAGGCAGGAATGTAATGGATTTGTGCATTCCTCCGTCTTTGAATGGGCAACCTCTGGACACTCTCTCGTTACTTCTTCAAGCTGTAACTGTTTGCCGTTTTGTAGGAGCTCGGCTAGCTTTTCTAGCTCATTGCGTCGAGCTCCATCGTGGCCCATTGCGTCTATACTCACGATATCTCCTGAAATTATCAGTCTCATAATCTTAACCTCCCTTCTGATGGTAGATTAGTATATAACCAATCATTTGTCAAGTACCAATCTTTACCTCGCAAAAAGAGCGGGGCAGGCTCCAAAAATTAGCACCGATTGTCAAATCTTGAGCACTTGGTTGTCCGACAACCAAGTTACTACCTTTCATTTTTAATCCCCTCATTTACAAGGAGGGGCGAGGGGAGGTAATTAGTAGCTTGTTTCCGTAATTAATTTTCCTGATTGGTCGAAAAGCTGGATGTTTTCATGGCGGTTGTCCCAAAGTTCCGCGGATCTGCCAAAAAAGATTCTCCATTCATGCTGGTAAAAATCAGTGTCTTTCGAGTGGTCGGATACGCATCCTGCGTAGCTGGCGTGTTGCGATACAAAAGCCGCGCAATCGTTATTAATCTGCGTATCGGCGTTGATATTCGGCATAATACAGTTGGGCAGACTCTCAATATAATCTATGCATCGGTTATTTATATAGTTTGGCAGATTCAGGCTGGCGAGAGTCGGGCATGAATAAGGCAGCGATGGAGAAAAAGAAGTTTGCTGGCTAAAATATCCCGAACATTTGTTTACTCTAAAATTAGAATTTTTAGGGCTTGCCCCAGTTGCTAAAACGGCGCGCTCTCCGTAATCCAGATAAATATCCCAATTGTTTTCATCTCTGCCTACCTCGACTGAAAAATTATTTTTGTTTTTCAGTTTAAGTCCGGAGATTTTAATTTTTTGTTTATTTTCGTAGTCACGATGTTCCAAAACAATATACTCCTCGGCAATTTTGTTGGAGGTGGCCGCTCCGCTGGTTATGCTTAATTTCGGCGTAACCGGTTTTGCGCTTGCCGGAGGAGGCGCTGGCGGCGGAGCCGTTGCCGCGGGAGGGGAAATGATGCTTTTCGGCGTTGTTTGCGGCTTGGATGTCGGGGATTGGCTTTCCGGAATTGCTGGAAAATTTTCCGGCGCTAGCGAGGGTCAGGGCGGGACAGGCTGAGAATATGATGGAGGCTTTGATTCGGATGATTGCGGGAACAAATTAAAAAAAGGCGCATTGTTCGCGTCTCCTGAAGTCTGGTTAGAATTTTTTTGCTGAAAAATAAAAGCAATGCCTATCGCGAATAACGCCAAAACCAAAACTCCGATGCTTTTAAGCATATTTTCATTTTACTAAGAATCGAACGCGATTACAACTTATCTATTGCTTAAACTTTGCGATTGAGGCGCATTATGAGAAATCCAAGCACAATGACGCTCAAGGCGGCGAATGCTGGTACAAGGTAAATTAAAATGCTTCTGGTTTTTGAGTTGCCGTTGCTGTTGCCGTTGCTCCCACTTCCAAAAAGCGAGGCCAAGAAAAAGTTACTGCCGGAATTTCCAGTTGCTGTTTCAATGCCGGCTTTGTCTTCTGGTTTTACTGTGGTTGGGCACGGCTCCTCTGTTTTTGCGGTTACGACTTTCGGCGGGCTGGATTTGATTGGAGCGGAGACAGCTACCGGAGCCGCCGGCGGATTTACCACTACCGAACAAAATCCTTCCGCGGCGCGGTTGCGATTGTCAAAAATCGTTACTTTCGCGGTTTTTGTGCCGGGGGAATTAAAAAAGGCGGTTGTCGCGGAATTTGATCCGTCGACATCGCCGTTCCAGCGGTAGGAAAATGGCGACGCGCCATTATTTTGCGCTGCTACGAAAGTTACAGGCTTGCCTACTTCCGCAATTGTTGGGTTCGCGGCGCAAGCCGCCGTGAACGGAACGGAAGGAACCGCATTATAATTAATTTGTGGAAAGACATTTTGATAATTTTGATAGACGATTGGATTGGATATGCCAGAAGTAGAATTTTTAGTGACGAAAACGGATTTGACGTCAGAAACCGTTCCTTCCGGTCCAACGCAAGTTATGTAGTAGCTAGAATCTTCCTTCGGGTGCGCGTCCGTAGAGCCGACTGGCGCAAAGTGACCTGACCATGCGCCGGAAGCGACGCAGTAGGTGGTATTTTGCGAGTACCACGAAATCGCCACAGAAGCGTTTTCCAGTACTGTTTGCGGGCTTACCGAAAAAGCAACGGAAGGCGAAGCGCCAAGCGCGATTATCGGAAATACGGCTAAAAAGGCGGAAAAATAAGCTATTTTTTTGGTTATTTTGGTCATTTGCTTATTATATATCATTTAATTTAAAAAGTCAAGTCTATGGTGTTGGCAAAGAAAAGGGTAAAATTACATATATGATATTAAGCGTATTTCCACAATTATTAGACTGGCAATTTTTTGGGCCTTTGTTTTTGCGTTTAGCCCTGGGGCTCATTTTTTTGGCGCACGGATATCAGAAACTGGCTGGCGACAAGGCGCAACTTGTGGGATGGCTTGAATCAATGAAATTCAGGCCTGGAAAATTTTGGGCATGGTTGGTGACGGCGGTTGAGTTTTTAGGGGGCATTGCATTGGTTTTGGGATTATTCACGCAGTTAGCCGCCCTGATTTTAGCAATACAATTTTTAATTATCATTTTATGGTTCAAGCGCGGACAAAATTTCATCGGCGGAAAAGAGTTTGATTTTTTGATTTTGTTCGCGCTCTTGGCGCTTCTTGTTCTAGGTCCCGGCACTTGGTCCATTGACTTGCCTTTGTAAAAATTATCCATTGTGTTACAAATGATCTTATGGAGGCGGGCGATATTGTTTTTGACGTGGAAACAAAACGCTCCTTCGACGAAGTCGGAGGGAGAACCTTTTTTGATAAACTTGGCGTTTCCGTGGTTTGCGCGTACGTTTATGGCGAAGATAAATACTTTGCGTTTGAAGAACACGAGGTTTCAAAATTCGAAGAATTGTTGCGTAACTCCAAACGTGTAATTGGGTTTAATATTCACCATTTTGATTTGCCTGTTTTAAAACCTTACCTCGCCTTAGACACAAAAACATTGCCGACCTTGGACTTAATGGAAGCGGTTGAGAATGGCGTGGGGTTCAGAATTTCTTTGGATAATTTATCAGAGGCGACGCTGGGTGTCAGAAAATCCGGCGACGGATTGCAGGCGCTTCGCTGGTATAAGGAGGGGAAAATCGAAGAAATAAAAAAATATTGCTTAAAAGACGTTGAGCTCACGCGCAATCTTTACGAATTCGGCCTGAAAAACGGCCATATTTTATTTTATTCCAGAGACGCCGGAGGGCGGGTAGCAATTCCGGTTTCCTGGTCCAGGCCGCGTAATGCAGAAGCAAAAAAAAATGTCCAACTCAAAATTTTTTAATATTATAGGCGCGGAGCTTGGACTTGATGAAGTGGTCCTGGCAATTTATGAGTTTGTAAATTTCAAACCCAAAAGAAAATATAAAATTATCGTGGGCACTGATTCCGCTGCCAGATCCGATGTGCAATTTGTGACAGCCATAACTATTTGGCGGATAGGAAACGGCGGAATCCACTTTTGGACGCGCTCCGAAAAAACGCACTGCAACACGCTCCGCGACAGGATTTATAAAGAAACCATACATTCCATCACTTTGGCGCAGGAACTCCGCGGGCGGCTTAAAGAAAAATTAGGAGACGAATTTTTTTGGGACGATCAGATTCATATTGATGTCGGCGAGAACGGACCTACAAGAGATTTTATTGATACTGTTGTTGGGATGGTCAGAGGCTACGGTTTTGATGCCGTAATCAAACCCAATTCCTTCGGTGCGAGCATAGTGGCGGATAGACATACTTAAAAGTCCCCATAGCTTAACGGATAAAGCACAGCCCTCCGAAGGCTGGGATCGAGGTTCAATTCCCCGTGGGGACATAAAATTATGCACGGCAGAAAAATTATCCAAAAAAAATAGCCGTACGTTCCAGCTATTTTGTTCTGCTTGCCAAATTATTTAATTGTGCGTTTTGGCGTGTACAGCAATTCGAGCGATTTATCCGCGAAAATCACATCCATTCTTTGAGTAATTTGAGTAAGCAATGAAAATTTCGTCTGCGGTGTCCAGCCCTCCGTCCATCTGCCTAGGTGCCAGTAAACGGCCTGAAAAATTTCGTTAGCCACACGGGCCGTGATAGCGTATCTTGCCCTATATTTATCCCGCCAGATTTGCGCGGCAACCTTTCCGTGATTTTTATCCACCTTCTCTTTGTCATATTTAAAAGTGTCAGACAGAATCGTCGCAGCCAGAACAATGTCCCGCGGCATACTCAAAACCTTGTCCTCCGCATCGCAAAAATCATGATACATTCTTAAATGATCTTAGATGGTGACGCAACATTCTGTGGTATTGCGCAAAATTCCGCATTTGCCGTTTTGCCAAGCCGGATGGTGTCTGCCCGAAGGAGACGCCGGATTCAGAAAGAAGCTCAACGGTGCTTCTTCGGAAAGAAAATCAATTACGCTGGCTTTGATGCCGGGATCCGAAATTTTTTCCACGCCGTATTTCCAAAGAGATTTTAATTCCCGCTCTACAACTTTGTCCCACAGCCCCATTCTTTCCAGCCTGTTTTTTATTGTTTCCAATTCAGTATCCTTCTTGCTGCCGCCGCAGTTTTTCGATTTCCTGCCTTTGGCGTTCAATTTCCTGCCGCTGGCGTTCTTGTTCGTTGTCCTGCCCTTGCAGTTGGTCTCCCAAAATCCAGCCCAGAATGCCTCCTAAGACTCCGCCGATTCCTGCGCCCGCGCCGGAATGTCCCGATTGGTTGCCGATTATTGCTCCGGCCGCCGCTCCGCCTGCCGCGCCGACTCCCGCTCCGATTTCGCGCTTTGTTAGAGGTCCGGAGCATCCAACTAACAACATTAATGCGGCAATCACGCATGCAACTAAAGATTTTCTAGCTTTCATCTGCCACCTCCTTTCTTTTTCATTCTATTTTCCAAACTAGCAAATTCGTATAGAATTGCAAATGAGAATATAGACATTGCGGGCTGTAGTATAGCGGCAGTACGCACCCTTGGGGTGGGTGTAGACCGGGTTCG
>CAYIFM010000034.1:0-6473 GCA_964362705.1 uncultured Candidatus Saccharibacteria bacterium
TGTTGGGAGAAAAAGTAGACGAAAAAAATACTTTCGAACCGCCAAAAGAGCCCGTGAATAAAGGAAAAACACCAGCTTTCGCTGATGTTAATCCTATCTGGCTCCCCGGGCAGGGATCGAACCTGCGACCGTCGCCTTAACAGGGCGCCGCTCTACCGCTGAGCTACCGGGGAATATAAAAGAAATATATCAGTACTCGTGCAATTTTACAACTTTGTGGTGCTGGCGGATTTTTTCTATGGCTTTGGCTTCAATTTGGCGGATGCGCTCGCGGGTCACGCCGAATTCTTTGCCTACTTCTTCCAAAGTATGGGTTATGCCGTCGTCTAAACCAAAACGCATCCGCAAAATTTTCTGCTCTCTGGGCATGAGATCCACCAAAATTTCCCGGATATGGTCTTTCAAAAGTTTCCGCGCGGTTTCTTGCGCCGGTGAAAGCTGTTTTTCGTCTTCAATAAAATCGCCTAAAACGGAATCCTCATCGTCATCCCCAACCGGAGCTTCCAAAGAAACCGTGTCCTGCGAAATTTTCTGGATATGGTGAATTTTATCAACTTCCACATTCATCTCGGCGGCGAGCTCCTCCGCCAAAGGTTCTCTCCCCAAATCTTGCGTCAAACGGCGCCTCACCTGCTGGTACTTTGAGATGGTTTCAACCATGTGCACAGGGATGCGGATGGTTTTCCCTTGGTCGGCAATCGCGCGGGTCACCGCCTGCCTTATCCACCAAGTCGCGTAAGTTGAAAATTTATAACCCTTGCGCCAATCAAATTTTTCCACCGCACGGAAAAGCCCCAAATTCCCCTCTTGAATTAAATCCAAAAGCGTTAGGTTCGGGGTGCGCCCCACATATTTTTTCGCGATGGAAACCACAAGCCGCAAATTGGCTTGCGCTAATTTATTTTTTGCGTCTTCGTCCCCAGCCTCAATTTTCCTCGCGAGCTCTTTTTCTTCTTCTCCTGAAATAAGGTGGATCCTCCCGATTTCTTTTAAATACATCTGAACGGAATCTTGAGCCGGGGCATCCGAAGAGTATTTTTCTTTGAGCTTGGCGCCGCGCCCCTTTTTCTTGGGTTCTTCGGGTTTCGGCAGCTCCAAAAGCTCCCTTCCCTCCAGAACATCCACTCCGGCCACCTCAAGCCTCGCGTATATATCCTCCAAAAAAACAACGTTGTATTCAATGTGCGGAAAAGCGCTTAAAATTTCCGAGTAGGTTAAAAATCCGCGTTCTTTTCCTTTTTGAATAATGGCTTCGGCTTTTTCTTCCGTAAATTCTTTTTTAAGATCCGCCTTCGTGAGGCGCATGGAAGCCGCCGGCAAAATCTTGCTTTTGGTCTTTTTTTTTGTTTTTTTTACTTTTGATTTTTTGGGCATAATTTTTAAAGGCGCGCTAATTCTTCGGTTAATTTCTTAAATTCCAGAAGCAGGTCTCCCACCTCTTTTTCGGAGCCTTTTTCTTTTATGGCGACTTCCAGCGACAACTTGCTTAATTTGTCTTTAATGTATTCTTTTTTAAGCTCTTTTTGGCAGGAAACTAGTTCCGCCTCCGCCTCGACAATAGTGTTCAAAAAAAGCTCGGCAAAAAAAGCGGCTCTATTCTCTTTGGGCAAAATCGTGCTGATCATCGGATCGACTTTTTCCGCCAAAGCCGGGAACATTGTGGCAATGCCTAAAATTCTGCCTTCAAGCAAGACTTTTCTGGAAGGCGCAGGATTATTATTCGCGCTGTTTTTTCCCGTGAGCTCGTCCGTTCTTGAAACCAGAGGCTGGGCCTTGGCGATCGCGGACCAGAGCGCTTCTTCTTTTATATTGAGCGCCGCGCTTACTTCGCGGATCCAGTGGGCCAGCTCAAGCTCGGAAAGCGTGGCCAAAATCGGCAAAAGCGTTTTTTGAACTTCTCTTTTGGCTTCAAAAGTTTCCGGCGGATATTTTTTAAATATGGAATTCATATAAAATTTTACGATGTGTTCCGCGCCTCTAACAGCGCCATCCCAAATTTTGGGGTCCGCAGCGACCGCTTCGGCCGGATCCTTAAAACCGTAGCTTGCCGCGACTCTTACGTCAAAACCGGCGCCCAAAGCGAGCGCGATGCCCCGCCTTGCCGCGCCCTCCCCCGCTTCATCCATGTCAAAGGCCGCGATAAGTTTTTCCGAAAGCCTGCGCAAAATTTTAAGCTGCTCATCCGTAAGCGCGGTGCCGGAAACGGCAACAACATTTTTTACCCCTCCTTGCCAGCTCATTGCCATATCCATATAACCCTCAACTAAAACGCACTCCCCTTTCTTTAAAATTTCCTGTTTGGATTTGTTAAGCCCGTAGAGCGTCCGGCCTTTTTGATAAAGCGGGGTTTCTGGAGAATTTACATACTTGGCCTCATTTTCGCGCTCGGGAAATATCCGGCCGCCGAAAGCTATGACGCGGCCGTTATAATCAAAAATCGGAAACATAATGCGTCCGCGGAATCTGTCAAAATATTCCGCTGAATTTCCTGTTATCGCTTGCGCTCCGCCGCGCTTCACGGCTACGCCGGCTTTTTCCATTTCGGGAAATTTAAATCCTTTCGCGGCAAGATGCTGGACGAGCGCCCGCCATTCTTCCGACGCGTAACCTAAGCGAAATTCGCCGATGGTTTCATCGCTAAGCCCTCGTTTTCCCAAGTATCCCAAAACTTGCTCGCCCGCGCGTAAATTATTTTCAAAAAATTTCGCCGCCTCCTCCATAAGCTGGAAAAGCCGGTTTTTTTCCGAACGCAAATTCGGATCTTCCGGACGGAGCTCAACTCCGGCGCGCTCCGCCAGCATCTTAAGCGCTTCCGGGAATTCCGCTCCTTCAATTTCCTGGACAAAAGTAAAAATATCGCCCCCCTTGCCGCATCCGAAACAGTGCCAAATCTGCCGCGCTGAAGAAACATTAAAAGAAGGAGTCCGCTCATTGTGAAACGGGCACGACGCCTTAAAATTAGCCCCGGCTTTTTGGAGCTTTAAATAAGAGCCGATAAGCTCCACTATATCAATTCGGCTTTTGATTTCTTCAATTTGAGAAGACATATGCTTGCGGTTATTATAATAGTTTTGTATAGTAATTGCAAAACGCCGAGGGTGCGCCTTGAAAAAAAATAGGGTTTTGTCCGTAGCCGCGAGCGCCGCAGTGCTTATGCCCGGCTGGGAATGGTGGGCATGGACACTCGCCAAAAATTTCATTGGCGGAAGAGATCTGGATGAAGCCAAAAAAAACGCGTTGAGACTCTCACAAAAAGGCTATCCACTGATTTTCAATTACGCCAGCGAACACGTAAAAGATTATCTGCAGGCGGCTGAAACGCGCGATGCGTATGCGGAACTATTGGATTGGCTCAAGCATAGAAAAATTCCCGCTTCTTTGTCGCTTAAATTCAGCCAATTTTGGCTTACGCCAAAAGAGATTTTACAAAACTCCAAACCAGCCGAGGCTGAACTTTTCCTTGATATTTTGAAACACGCTCGCGATGCCAACATAAGAGTCTGGATTGACGCAGAACATCTTTCCGACCGCCGG
Organism: uncultured Candidatus Saccharibacteria bacterium; assembly: GCA_964362705.1. Lineage (GTDB taxonomy): Bacteria > Patescibacteriota > Minisyncoccia > UBA11713 > 2-01-FULL-45-33 > CAYIFM01. The sequence continues at coordinate 3,535 of CAYIFM010000034.1, forward strand.
CATTATTCATACGTTTTGCCGATGCTTTGGCAGAAGGGTTTTGAAAATCTAGGCAGAGTTATTCAAGCAAACGTGCGCGACGCGAATTGGGAAAATTTTGTAAAGAACTGCGCGCTCGCACCAATGCCTGTCCGCGTCTGCAAAGGAGCTTACAGAAACGACGCCGATTCGCTTTCTTTCGCAACCGAATATCCGCGAATACTCCGACAATATAACTACGCGCTCAATTATTTTTTAAACCGCGGCGTAGAAACAGAAATCGCGACGCACGACCCCGAAATCATAGGAAGCGGGTACGCGCCGTATAACGAGCACTTTGCTATGCTGATGGGCGTCAACGTCCAAAAAGCCGGAGAATTAAAAAATATCGGCGAAGCGCCGCACCTGTATTTCATCTTCGGTCCCAACTGGTCGGGGTATCTCAAGCGAAGAATTTTGGAAAATCCCGAATATTTGCTCCTGCCGTTTAAGGGGGCATCATCCAGCAAAGAGGCTTACTAAAAGCCTCTTTTTATGCCTTACTTATTAGCGAGAATCAGCTTCTATATCGCCTATCTCCTTTAATATATGCTGTTCGATGAAATTAAGGTCGGCCAAAAGCTTCGCCTCGCGCCTGTGTTCTTCAACGCTAAGCTCACGGGACATTTTTATTTTGGCCATAAAATCAATTTCTTCGTTTATATCTTTTCTTAAAAGCTCAAAACCTTTGCTCGCTTCTGCTTCCGCCTCCGCAATTTCCTTTTTCATTTTGGCATTCTTTATATGATAATGCCTGAAGTGATAAACGCCGAAACCGGAAACCGAAATCAGGATTATTAACAGCAAAGCCGCCAGACCAAAATACAAAGTTTCGTAACTTAATCTGTAAGAACCAATCCGCAGAGCAGTCGGCAAAATCTCAAAAGAAACTTCCGGCCCCGGCGGAGAAAATGCCTCTTCCGCTTTTAACTGCGCCCAGCTTTTATAACGGCCCTCGCGCAAAAATCCGGCGTGGCTGTAAAACCATTCGCCCCGATCGTTGGTTTTGGCCGTAAAACTCAATGTTTCTCCGGAATTTGACTGCAGATAAATTATAACTTCGGCGTTTGGAACGGAGGCGGTCCCGCCAAGATACCAGATATCATCATTGCCTAAATCTTTCGGCGTCAGCGTAATCAACGGAGGCGAGATAATGAGCGGCGCCTGCCGCGCCATAGCGTTACTTGCCGAAAACAAAAGGTAAAAACTAAAAACCGAAAAAAGAGAGATTATTAAAATCGCCTTGATGGTCCCGAATCCTCCGTTCCTGCGCGCGAATTCGTCCCGCTTCTGCTGTAAAAGGCGCAGCCGCTCGGAAATTTTATTTTCAACAAGACGTAAAACACCGGAAGCGAGCTTTTGCTCCACTTCGCGATGTTTGCGATAAGCAAAATGCGCAGCGTAAAGCGTCCCGCCGCTTATCAAAAATAATATTATATATACGGCCCACCATGGCATTATGATATTGCTCCTAAAATTAAGGCCGTCCGGGCCTATATTTCTAAAAATGGTTTGTGAAATTGTAATTTTTTGACTGGCTTCAGTCATATTGCCGGCTAAATCGTAGGCCCGCACCACAACGTCATATTTTCCGAAATCAAGCTCCGGAAGAATGAATGGGCTTCTGGCTTCCATAAAAAATGGCTGGTCTTGATTGTTGGCTTGCGCGCCGGAGAAGATGGGTATAATGCCCACAGTATAATGATCCATGCCGGAATCGGCGTCGGTAGTATTAAAATTTATTGTTGGGGCGCGAACAGATGTCTTGGCCCCAGGCGAAACTTCTATTTGCAAACTTGCCGGAGGCGTTTTATCAATATTTACTGAAAAATGACTGACGCCGCCCCAGCCGCCTCCGGGAGTAAATGCCTTGATATGAAAATAGTGGGTTCCGGAAGGAAGATTTTGATAGACAACTGAATTTTTGCTTGGTTTCTCCGGAATGTCATCGGGAATGGCCAACGGATTCGCATCTAACACATAACTGGCCGATGCGGCGCCTTGGGGCATCTCCCAAACAAATTCAACGTCATCTTCCTGATACCATTTATTGGGATCTTGATGCCGCGGCGCCACCACCACGGGCCCCAAAGGAGGAGGCAGTAAAAAAGCAAAAATGGCGTTTGACCGCGAACCCAAAATATTGGTGCCCTTGCCGTCGGCCAGCAACACTTGCGACGAATCGCCGACGGATAAGGTCGCGGATCCGATGTTGGTCACTCTAAATGTTATGTTTGAGACAAGCCCGTCGGTCGTGTTGATGCCGGGAGCCGGAATGCCGCCCTGAAAAGAAACAGTGCCGTTTGAGTTGGAAAATGTCGGCTGCGCAGTCCAAAAAGACACAAACGAGTTGCCAATTAAAGGAGAAACGACTTGCATTTTATCCGCCGGAAAAGCCAAATCAACCCTAACCGCATTTATCGAGTTGTAACCCGTGTTTAAATACACCCCCACATTCAGCGTACTGCCTACGGTAAAAACGCCTTGCGCCGGCACAAGATACAAAGAGGCGTTTTCTGCAGATGCCAAAAGCGGCAAGAAAGCCAAAAAGACAGACAAACCGCATCGCTTAACTAAAACGCGCATTAATCTTATTTTACAACATCTCTTAAAAAACGCCAAACGCGTAAAACAACGTTAGAAATAATAGAGAGTGGTTTGGTTAACGCGCTTTTGATAAAGCCGCGCGCCTCCGCTTTGCCAGCGGAAATGATTTCTTTTTGGAGCCCGCCGTCAACCAGGCGCTTTACTCTTCCCTGCGAAGAAAATGGAGGAACAACTGACGCAATTTTTTCGGCGCGCCTTATGCCTTCCGTCTCCGGCGATTGATAAGCAATGCCTGCCCAGCGAGAAAATATAATGCTGGCATCAACCAAATTAAGCACTCCGTCAGAATTTAAGTCGGCAGGGTTGCCGTCGGC
>CAYIFM010000035.1:0-6445 GCA_964362705.1 uncultured Candidatus Saccharibacteria bacterium
TTTCATGCTATAATTTCAGTATAGGGATGCCGAGATATCTTTGCCATAGAAAATTAGCAAAATTCTGTGGATAACTGCTTGCCTCCTCAACACTCGGTGTTGAATCCCAAAAAACACCGAGTGTTTTCCCGGCAAGCCAAAAAATAAAATATTAAACCTTAATAAACATTAATAATCTTTATGCAAAAATCTCGCAACGACATAAAACTGGTTATAGATTTTTTCCACGAGGCGTCGGTTAAAATCAGGAAAGAAACGCCCAAATTTGAACGCGGCAAAGACGGCAGGCTTGTAAAAAACGCCTTAAAAAAATTTTCCAGAACCCAGCTTGAAATGCTCGCTGTTTGGTTTTTAGCAAAAAAACCCGGGCTTCAGCCCAAAATCGGGATAATGTTTTCCCAAACATTGCTTGAAGAACTTGAAAGGAAAATCAAAAGCCCTTCATTTTGGAAAGAGCTGGACGAAATTTTTGAAAAATATTATCCTAGACAATATGATTCTGCAGAAAGAGAGTAGGGCGCTTCGCCAAAACGCCAAACCGGTCGCCGATCCAAAAAATACTGATATTAAAAACTTGGTAGAAAAAATGGCTGAAGCAATGTTTGCCGAGCCTGATGGTATCGGTATTGCCGCGCCGCAAATTGGAAAAAGGCTGCGGATTTTTTTAGTAGCCAAAGAGGCGGCGGTAAAAAACGCGGACGAGTTGCGCTCCGATGTTTCCCCGCGCAAAAAAGAATACTTGGTTTTCATAAACCCTGTTATGAAAAACACTTCCAGCAAAAAAGAAAAAGATGTCGAGGGATGCCTTTCTGTGCGCGGGCTTTATGGGGAAGTGCCAAGGGCGGAAAAAATTACTATTGAGTATTTGGATGAATCCGGAAAAAAGCGCCAGCGAGGAGCCTCGGGGCTTTTTGCCAGAGTAATCCAGCACGAATTGGATCACTTAGACGGCGTTTTATTTATTGACAAAGCGAAAAATATAAAACGCTCCCCCCAAAATTTAAAAGATGGACTCTAAAAAAATATTTTTTTTCGGGGGCTTTGAAGGGTTTTCCGACATATATCTTGGCGCTCTCAAAAACGCCGGCTTTGAAATCGTTCCGGAAGCACAAAACGCTGATTTGGGCGTTATCGCCTACTATGGAAAAATAATTCCCAAAGCTGTTTTGGAATTGCCGAAAAACGGGTTTTTAAACGCCCACCCCTCGCTCCTCCCCCGCTGGCGGGGGCCGTCCCCCGTTCAGGCGACTATTTTGGCAGGCGATAAAACAACCGGCGTAACCATACATGTAGCCACGGAGAAGCCGGACGCGGGGCCGATTTTAGCCCAAAAAGAGATCCCAACGGACATAACGGACACCTGTTTAAGCTTAACTGGAAAGCTTGCCAACGAAGGGGCGTCTCTTTTAATCCCAACCATTGAAAAATGGCTTTTGGGCGAAATTAAGCCAAAAGAGCAAAACCATTCTAAAGCGACTTACACTAAATTACTTAAAAAAGAAGACGGGCTGATTGATTGGACCAAAGACGCTGAATATATAGAAAAACAGGTTCGGGCGTACGACCCCTGGCCCGGGACATTCACAAAAATGAAAAACGGAAAACTTTTAAAAATAAAAAAAGTAAAAGTGGAAAACGGCGTTTTAAAAATTCTCGTTGTCCAGCCGGAAGGGAAAAAAGAAATGAGCTGGGAGGCGTTTTTGCGCGGGCATAGAGATTTTAAAATTGCATCGCCGCCCCGATAGCTACCGCGTTTTTGCCGAGCTTGGATTTTTTGACCGGAAGCCTTGACGCTTTTCGTAATTCCGCCAACAATCCTTTTCTCTCCGACACTCCTCCGCCGACTATTATAATCGCGGGATTATATTCCTTAAAGCGCCCTATCAAATTTTTAGCTAAGAAATTGGCGAGGGCGCGGTTATTTTTTGAACCGCGTATTTTTTGATAATCCTTTTCCCAGCGCTCCGGATATTCAAATTTTTTTATTTTTAAAACTCTGCCGTTTTTGGCGAAAGCTCTGCCGACGCCGGTGCCCAAAGTTATAGCGAGGCATCGCTTTTTTCCGCATTCGGCTCTCGCAAAGCACCGGGCGTCGTGATCAAGCTTTCTTTTCACACTCGGAAAAAGCTTAGCTAAATTAAAATTTCTGATATAGGGTAAATTAGTGGCAGAAACAAAAACTGAGCCGTTTACCCTGCCAGGCACGGCAATTCCAATTCTAGTAGTGGAGTTATTACCAATCAATTTTCCCAAAAGTTTTCTAAAAGCGGTTAAATTTTTCGGCGTTTTCAACTCGCGTGCTTTTATGACTCGCTTGCCGTTCCACAAAACCGCGCGTATTTTTGACCCGCCAATATCTATGCCAATTACCATCTTTTCTTTCATTTCTGGGGGGGAAGGATTCGAACCTTCGTACCAAGCTCCAAAGGCTTGTGTCCTACCGCTAGACGACCCCCCAAAGTTCTTAAAAACTCGGATTTAGTTTTTCGTGGATTTCAATCGCCAGTTTCCGAAAGAATTCCTGCTTTCGCCAAAACAAATTATTTTCAGAAAATTCGTTATTCTGTATCCGGTTTAAGTCGTGGATGACCATGTATCTCGCGTGCCCCAGATCGCCCTTCGATTTGGCTTCAGCGTCTTTCACTCCCTGATAAATTTGTTTTAAATGCGCGTATTTTGCCGGAAGCCTTTTCGAAAGGGAGTTTAACTCAATATATTGGACGAAATCATGAATAGCCACAAGGAAATCAAAGCTTGCCGGAGTCGCCAGCACTTTTTGAAACCTCTTATCCAGTCCCAGTTTCATTTTTTCCGTTAACTTCATAGGTTTCTATTCTATCATCTTATCCGTTTTTAAGCTAGAATAGGCGCATCCATGCTAATTGACGAAATTACAATAAGAATTTCCGCCGGAAAGGGCGGCAAAGGTGCCGTGGCTTTTAATAAAAACCTAATGAGTCTTGGTCCGGTCGGAGGCAGAGGCGGTAACGGCGGAAATGTTTACGCGGTGGGGGTATCGGACCGCGGCGCTTTGGGGCAATTCCGTTCCGCGAAAGAGTTTGCCGCGGATGACGGCCTAGACGGCCGCGGGCAATTTCGCGACGGCAACGCCGGAAAAGACTTGATATTAAAACTTCCCGTTGGAACAGTTATCCATAACAACACGATCGGCAAAGATATTGAAATAGAAAATATCAGCGCGCGGATTTTACTCGCGGAAGGCGGGTTGGGCGGCAAAGGTAATTTTCATTTTCGTTCTTCTACCAATACTTCGCCTAAAGAATTTCAACCGGGCTTTCCCGGCGAAAGCTTTGAACTCCGGCTGGAACTCAAGCTTATCGCCGATGTGGGATTTGTGGGCCTGCCAAACGCGGGCAAATCAAGCCTGCTGAACGCGCTCACCAAAGCGCGGAGCAAAGTCGCCAACTACCCTTTCACGACCCTGGAACCTTCTCTTGGCGCCTACTACGAACTTATTTTGGCGGATATTCCAGGGCTGATTGAAGGGTCTTCGCGCGGAAAGGGACTGGGCATCAAATTTTTGCGCCATATTGAGCGCACCCGGATACTTTTTCATTTTATTTCGGCGGAGTCTTCAAATCCCAAAAAGGATTACGAAATAATTCGCAAAGAATTGGGCGCTTATAAAAATGAACTTTTGGAAAAACAGGAGTATTTATTTCTTACAAAAAGCGATTTGTTAAGCAAAAAAGAGGTTAAAGAAAAAGTGTCGGCGCTCAAAAAAATAAGTTCGGATCCAATGGCGATTTCAATATACGACGCGGAAAGCCTTAAAAAGGTGGAGAAGAGGCTTAACGCGATAAAAGCGCAAATTATTTATACGTAGCAATCTTAATCAGCGCGAGCTCTAAGGGGATGGATTTGAGATAATCGTCCATCAAGGTTTTGTGGGCATCCAGCAGAGATTTAAAAGCAAAGCCGAGATGCGCTTCGCCAGCTCCGGCGAGTTCTTTTAGAAAATCGATTTCATCTTTTGAAAATTCGTGCCGCAATATTTTTTCCGTATTTTGGTCCAAAGCCAGAAAATAAGCTCCACGCAAATCGCGCAAAATAAGCCTTTCTAAAAGCGCTGGGTCAATCCCGTCCTCTAAAATCGCGCCGTAGACCGAAAGAGCCTCCGCCACGTTTTTGCCAAGAGCGTTTTTAAGCAGTCCTCTGACGCTTTCTTCCCTGGGGGCCCCCAAAAATAGCCTGGCGTTCTTTTCGCTGATTTCGGCCTCGCCGCCCGCAATTTGAAAAAGCAAATTTTCCGCGTCCCTTAAAGATCCTTCCGCGAAAAAAGCGATAAGTTTTAAAGCGTCGTCCTCCGTGTCCAATTTTTCCGCTTTGGCTATTTTTTGAAGCTCGCTTACAATGTCTCCTATCCCGATTTTCCCGAATTCAAAAACCTGCGTGCGCGATCTTACCGTGTCCGGCACTTTTTCCAACTCCGTGGTAGCCAATATAAAAATCGCGTGCGCCGGAGGCTCCTCCAAAGTTTTTAAAAGCGCGTTGAAAGCTTCTTTTGTAAGCATATGCACCTCGTCTATGATGTAAACCTTATAAGGCGAGCGCATTGGGAGCGAACGCACTGCCTCCCTAAGTTCCCTTGCCTCGTCAATCCCACGGCTTGATGCCGCGTCAATTTCTATAATGTCTTCGCTAAAAGAGCCGGCTTCGCGGGCTAAAATCCGCGCTACCGTAGTTTTGCCCGTGCCGCGGGGTCCTGCGAAAAGATACGCGTGCGCGAGCCTTTTTTTGGAAATGGCGTTTTGTAAAATTTTGATGGTAGCCTCCTGTCCGACCACCTCCGAAAAAGCCTTCGGCCTGTATTTGCGGTAATAAACTTCGGTCATTTCCTAAATACTATAAACTTAAATCCGGTAAAATTCCAGAGAAGCACCACGATGTTCGCCAACAATTTGGCGATATTCAGCCATATCGCGGGACTTAACGGCGGGGTAATATAGGTTGTTAGCACGACGATAAGAACGCTGTTTATAATAAGCCCGCCGACTGTGACGGCAAAAAATTTCGGGAAATCCTTAAAAAAGTTCTCTTTGTCATAATCCTTAAAAACCCATAGCTTATTCCAAGTATAGCCGTTGACAACGGCCACTAAAAATCCTGGAACATTTACCCAGCCGATAACAATTCCCGCGGTTATCCCTGTCAAGTAACTCACATAATTTAAAATCGCGAAATCTATCGCCGCCGAAAGAAACCCGGCGGCGGAATATTTCCCGAACTGCGCGAAAAATGGAATCCATTTTGCAAGAAATCCGCCGAGCCAGACGCCGAAAGCCCAAAGCGCGGGAATTAAAATTAAAGCCGCGAAAGTTTGGTATGGAAACGAAATTTTTAAAAATCCCAAAATTACCAGAAGCAAAGCCCCAGTAAAAAACCCCGCCACCGCCCCGATCAAATAATCTTTTTTTGTGATCATGAATTAAAAAATTTATCTTTTAAAAATTCTCCGAAAGCACGCATTTCGGCTTGATGCTTCTGAAGCCGTTCCGCAAGCCCATTTTTTTGTGTCTCCGGCATATTTTTCAACATTACTTCGTAATCTTCGCCTCCGTTGTGAATTCTGAAAGCTCCCCCTCCGCCCACGCCCTCGATTGCCAATTTGGAGTCGGCTGACATATTTCGGTCTTTATAAAATTCATTGAGCATGTTTTGGGCTTTTTTTGCAATTTTTTCAACAACCTCTTTCTCGCCCGTAAACCTTTCTTCTGGCTCGCCTGCGGCTTCCACGCCAATCCAAGGCGCTCCTGTGCCCCAGTCCAAATGCCCCTCACACGAAGAATCAGTATGGAACCCTGCTAAATTAAAAGCCGCTACTGTTTCTTTTATCCTCTCGTCTATACCCTCGCCTAACGCGTCGCCAACTTCTCCCAACTCCTCCAGTTTACGCTGCCATTCTATTTCTTTTTCTTTTAAATTATCTGATTTTTCGTACATAATTTATAGTCCCTGATGCCTCTTTCTAATTTCTTCCTCCACCTCCTCGCGCGGGCGCGAGTATTTGGAACGGGAAAGCTGTTTTATGTAATCAGCCATGGTCGAATCGCCTGTCTTGGGAGCAATGGTTTTTATGTTAAACGGCTTTGAGGTCTGCCCGTCTATCAAAAGTTTCAGGTAAGCGTTGAAATTATCAATGTTTAAGAGATCCTGCGCCGAAAAAACCGGCTGGAATTGCTTTTCCATATATTCCGCGTCATCCGAGCCTATGCGGAAAGCGCAAATTGAGCCGACGTTTCCAAAAATCGCCTTTTTAATGTCTTCTTCCAATTGCCCGATAAATTGGTGCGCGATGGTAAGATCCAGCTTGTATTTTCTGGCTTCCGATAAAATCGTCCCGATGGATTTCGTGGTCACGTTTTGAAATTCGTCAATATAAAGGTAAAAATCGCGCCGTTTTTCTTCTGGTACATCCGCTCGT
>CAYIFM010000036.1:0-6399 GCA_964362705.1 uncultured Candidatus Saccharibacteria bacterium
ATCTCGATCCAATGTATGTGTGACCATCCTAGCTCCCCTGCAAAATAATGTCAATACGGCAATCCATTACAGCCTTTCCAATTCTTGATAAATCTTGTGCGGCCCTATTCGATAGTATATTGCTTCCTGCTTCGGCAGAAATCAAAAAATAACTCGATAATCGTCGTTGATATCAAATGACCAAAATGTGGCGATGGCTCCTTTCAATTTGTGAGTGTGTAAAATTGGTAAAAAACAATCTTCCTCAAATAATTTTATTTTTTGTTCTGCCTTTTTTCTTATCAAGTTAGACAACCGAGAAAAATCCTTCTCGAATTGCGGAGTGGTATGAGAACGCAAAATCCTCATCTCTTGCGACGGGGAAGAGATTTTAAAAACTCACTAAAACTTCTGGCTTTGCCTTCTTTAATCGCTCTTTCACCATCAATAACACTTTTAAGTAACCGCTCAAACTCCGTCCAATACTCTTTAGGCAATACGGCAAAGCTCTCCTCTTTAATCCTAAGAGTCCCAATCCCGCCCGCACCATTTTTAATTTTTACATTGCCGTTCATATCATGATCATAGCAAACTCCCAATAACAAAACAAGCCTCGATAAAAAAATTGACGATCCGGGATCGTCAATTGTAAAGCTCTAGAAATCGACTCTGCTATCTATCATATACAAAACGCTGTAAAGCGCACTATTTCTTAGATCTGCTTGTGCTTGTCCCCAGCTGCTGTACTTTCCAGCCAAGATTCTGCCCGGGTTATCAGGATCAGCGCGCTCTATATCGGCAAATGATCTAAGAAGACTAAAAAACTGCCTTAGTAGAGCTCTGTCGTCGTTAGAATTAAGCCCTGAGGTTTTTTCCCATCGAGTTTTTGCATAAATTTCTTGCAATTTCTTTGCCTCCTCGACAATTTTTTCATAATCAGGCTCTAAAGATTTTTTTAGATCAAGGTAAGCGCTGTGTTTTTCTCCCACTGCATCAAAAAGATCTTTTCGAGATAAAATATTATCTACGGCTCTTTTTGGCCCAAAATCCCAAAAACCTGAACCGCCGCGGAGCCTCTGGAGCTTATCAAAATAGCCGCCGTATCCTCCCCTCTCCATACCACCCTGCGTTTCATAAGGACTGAGATCTCCTCTCCTTAATGGACTACCGGAACTAAGTGCATCACCCTCAGCCTTAGCCATTTCCTCCACTTTTTTACGGGCCTCTGATTCGGCGCGCTTTGCATCTTTGATTTGCTTATCCAGCAAGTATTTTTTCTCACCCAAGGCCCGAATATTTTCGGCTAGAGCGGCAAATTCCTTTTGCAGCCTCTCTTTCAATTCTGCTTGTTGTTTTATTTTCTCTGTTTTTTCGATCTCAAACTCTGCCTCTTCCTTTTCTCTTAATTTACGCGCCACATCAGGATTAGCTTTTATATCTGCTGTGGATGTATCAATAATCTTTTTTTGATCTTCGAGATCAGAAACTAACTGCTTAACATCACCTAAATTCTTAACATCTTCCTCATCTAGTTGCTCCTTTTTCTCCATCTCAAGGTAATAATTCAAGGTCGCGCGTCCTTCATCTAACAGTTGTTCATTTTGCTCTCGTTCTGACTTTAATCCTTCAAGTTCTAAAAGCATTTTTTGAATGTGCTCTTCTTTTTCGCGTTCTGCCTGTTCCAGCTTAGCTTGGTGTCGCTCCCTCATTCCGCGCAGTGCCTCAACGGACGGCTTTTCCGAGCCTAAGTTTGCCATCTTGCCCTCCTCTTTTTTTTGTTCTAGTTTACTTTCCATTTATAGTTTTAGTTTATTATAAGTATGGCGATCTGTCTAGTGTCTAGGATTAAGTATATCACCTCTGCAAAATAATGTCAACCCTTCTTGGGCTAATGCCGAATAATCCAAGCCAGAATGGCCTTACTCTCACTTCCACCCTGGAGAGCCCTGGAAACGCGCTTAAAATTGAGCTTGCCGTATCCAATTTGTCCGTTTTTATCAAATCCGTCATTCTATTTTCATCTATTTCATACTCAACCTCCGCGGCGCCCGAAATCTGCAGTCGAAAATTTTGAGCGCTAAAATTATAGCCCGCTATATTAAAAGAAAGGCCGTCTAAATTGGCGACGGAAAAGGAGCCCCCAAGAGGCATAAGTTCCGGCATGCCGCCAACCAAAGATGTTTCCAAATTTTTCCGGTTTATAAAAACTCCGCGCACCTTGCCGTTGAATGTTACCTCGAATTCGTTGGCGGCGCTCCCAACCGGCGGATTAATGTCTTTTTTTTCAACAATGTATTCAAGGGAGGACGCTAAGAGAAACTCTTCCCCCGGCAATTTATGAGACGCGATTTCTTTAAGCCCGTCTCTGGCTTTTGCAAGCAAATTCGCCTCGGCTTTTTCTCGGTCGGTCCTGCCTACGATGATTCTTTTGCCGGACGCGCCTCCCGTAATTTCAGTTTTAGATCTCGCGAAAACCAAATCATATTTGGAAGAACCCTTGAGCCCCGGAAGCGTAAAATCCGTAAGGCCGATATTGTAATCTTCGCCGGGACTCGCGGCAAAAACCTTGGTCTCTTTTGATCCGGGCGATGTCTTGCCGTCTTTCATCGTAGCCGCGGGCACAACAATAGTTTTAGGTATTTTATAAATTTTATTATTTGGCGCTTCAAATCTGGTTGAAGCGATTAATATTTGAGCGTCTTTGGCTTTATTGAAAACAACAACAATCCCATCCGCCTTAACTTCCGTGGATACGCTTTCGGAAGCCGAAAATTTTTCATTTATGGAATACGGCGTTTCAAATGTTTTAAACAAAAGTAAGCCGGTTGTTTCGCTCTTTGTAAGCCCTATAGTTTTAGCAATGGGAATTTTCAATTTCTTTGGAGAAACGGCGACCTCGAGCGTGGAATTGAACACGCCGTATAGGGCTACGGCGGCTAACGCCGCGATAATAATAAGAAGCGCCAGAAAATATTTTTTTTGCGATAAACGGAAAAGCGGCTGCTTTTTTATGGTCGGCTGCGGCGGTTTAAAAAGCTGCGCCGAAATTTCTTTTTTCTGCGGAAAGACCATGTCCGATAGTACGCGCTTGCTCACCATGAAGCAAACGCTATAAGCCCCGCTAAAAATCGGTTATTACCGGTGTTTTTCGCCAAATCATTTTGGTTTATCACTTCTCCGCCGACACGAGCGCCATAAAATTTTTCGAGATTTTTCATAAAAAACGGCATAAGCGGCTCTAAATTTTGTTCTCTGCCGGTTAAAATAAATTTGGGCAAGGCCCTCAACCGCAAAGTTTTTAAATAATTTTGCAGCCACCCCCACCAATCCTCTTCCGCAGCCTCCAGCAAAGAACCGACTTTTTTGGCCTGGGATTCCTCCAAGGCGCCGCTTAAATATCTCCTCAAAAGAGACGCGGCGTCTTCCTCGGATATTTTAAAAGAAGACGCAAGCCGCCTTGCTATGGTACTAAAACCAAACGGCGCCATGCCGATATGGTTTAACGCGCCCGAGTTTAAATAGAGCATGCTTGTCACCTCTCCATCTATATTAAATATAACGCTAGGCGAGGCGGCCGGCGAAACTATGCGCCGCAAAATCGCGACGTCTGAAAAATAATGGATAGGCTTGCCGGGAAAAAATTTTTCTTTCGCGTCGTTAAAAAAATCCCGCAGCGAAGGGGTCGCGAGCGTGAAAACCGCGATAATTTCTAAGGTTTTTCCGACGTATCCCTCCGCGCTATTAACGTCATAACCATTAATTTTTACGCCCGAAATTTCACGGCCAATCGGCAAAAGCGAATTATGCTGATGTTTAGCGTCGTTCTCCAGTTCTTTTAAAATATCGGCGATTTCACCAAGCGTGATTCTTGATTTAGGATCTTTTCTGCTTATTTGTTTTGACAATCGGACTTCCAAGAAAAACGGGTCGGCCAAACCAACTAAAACCGCGTCTAAATGGCGGGTTGTATCGCGCGCGTCCCGAAAGACCTTCAAAAAAGCGTCTTTGAAAATTTGCGGGAGCGGCCGCCCCGCTCCGCTAGAGCCTTGTCTTTCCGATCTGGTCTCAAGCGCGAAACCGGTTAAATTCAACGGATAACGAAAGGTTTTAACAACAGAAAAATCCGAGAGAAGCCCGGCCGAGTTTTGCGGCGAGCGCACCGCAAGAGCAGTAGATATAAAAGAAGTAGCCAAATCCACCGCCAAAATATGGGTTTTTACCTTTGCTTTAAAAAGCCTTCGCAACAACCACTCAAACATAGTTAAATTATAAAATAAAATTAAAACTCCGGCTAGGCCGGAGTTTTGAGGGCTTTCCCGAAGATGGAAAGCGCCAAATCAATTTCTTCATTAGTCACAACGAGCGGGGGCATAAAACGGATAGTTTTTTCGCCAGCCCCTATCAAGAGAAGACCGGGGTCTTCAAAGAGGCACGCGCAAATCGTTCTGTCCGCGGCTTCTTTTGAGGCCATCTCCACCCGAATCATAAGCCCGCCAAGGCTGTCAATATCAACTACCAGAGGATGATCCCCGATGGTCCGGTGGAGCCCTTCTAAAAAATAGCGCCCCATTCTTGCCGCGTTTTTGACTAAATTTTGTTCTTCAATCAAACGAAGGTTTGCCAAGGCGGCGGCAACCGGCAAAGGAGAAGCCGGCATGGTGCCTGAATGCGCGCTTTTTGGCAAATCGCCATTTGGCAAAATATCGGTCCTGGCAATCACAGCCCCAATCGGCTCTCCCCCTCCCAAGGCCTTGGACAATACCAAGATGTCGGGGGGATCGTTGAGATATTCCGAAGCAAATAATTTGCCGGTGCGACCAATGCCGGTTTGCACTTCGTCTACCACAAAAAGCGCTCCGATTGACTTTGCTTTTCTATGTATAAAGTCCAGCATTTTAAGCGATGGGATATTTATCCCGCCCTCTCCTTGGACTATTTCTATAAAAATCGCGTTCAGGTGTTCTTCAAAACAACTAGCCAAAGCCATTAAAAATTTTTCTTTATAATCCTTGGCATTAACGCCTTCTGTCGGAAACGGCAATCTTAATACTTTTAGGCCCTCATGATGCAGAAGCTTGTGGATTGGCTTAGAACTTGATAAATCCAGACTTGGTCCGTGCCGCCCATGAAAGGCTTTTGAAAACGCTCCGAACCATCCGCGTTTCGGATTTGCCGCCAAACAAACTTTCACCGCCGCGTTAATGGCGGTTGCTCCTGAAATTTCAAAAATAACTTTTTTTGGATAGGGCACCGGAGTAATACGAATCAACTCCTCAGCCAATTTTACCGGCGATACTTCCTCGTGCTGCAAAATGCCTTTGCGATGCCGGCATGCAAATTGAAAATCATTGGAAATTGCTCCGGTGAGCCAGTTAGCTTGCTCGCGCAAAGCTCCAACTACTTCTTCCGGCGTATGCCCGGTATTTATAATGCCGACCTGCGAAGTAAAATCCAGGAATTTATTCCCGTCTATATCTTCTACCCACACTCCGCTTCCTTTTTTGAGTACGGGGCGAGAATCATCTACCGTGGTAGAAAAAAGCGTTTTATGCATTCTTTCATAATAAGCCGCTGTCTTTGGCCCAAAATATCGCATTTTCAATCCCAACTCTGCCCCCAATATAGCACCAAAACCATTACCCTTGTCAACTATTGACAGATTTTCTATTATTTGCTAGACTACTCACAGGGTTCTTTCCGGGCCGGAGGCTGTAAAAAGCAGGCCAAAAAGGAGGATAGTTTATGTTCAGTGTGTCGATGATTGTCTTGTTATCGCTGGTTGGCGTATTTTTGCTAGTTTTGCGAGACGCGAACCTCAAAAACGGGAGTTGGAAACATGGGACAGATCCGTCTATGTCTGCGGCTTTATTTGGAGGGCTAGCACTGGTTGCGGCGGGCATATGGCTTGCTGTTGCGACCTTAGGCAGTTATACAGCGCAGATCCAGAATTTTTCGGAGCTCAAGGGCACGCAAGCCGGAATAACTCTCTATGAAGAGAGAAGAGACAATTTGGTTGTAATGGTTAGAACGGAGCTCTCTAAATATCCGGAATACGAAAAGAAAATTATCGGCGATATAAAGCCGTCTATACTGCTGCAGTTTCCCGTTTTGAAAAGCAATGAAACTATCGTAAAAACCGTTGAAGAAATCGTCAAACTCGAAGATCAGGTTTACCAGACCAGAGCAAAGCTCATCAAAACACAGACAGAGATGTTTTTGAGAGAAATTTCTCCATGGGTTATTTACGCAACGCCCTATAAAACATTGATGGGCGCGGAAAATCCGGTAGCAAAGTAACAGAATAAGTCGGGGGCTAAAAACCCCGATTTTTATTTTATACAAACCATCAAACACTCGGGGTTGGATAAAGTTTTACGAACATATCAATTATAATCAATGCTTATGAGAAACAGTTTAATG
>CAYIFM010000037.1:0-6235 GCA_964362705.1 uncultured Candidatus Saccharibacteria bacterium
TTCTCCAAAGATGCTTTTCAAAAATAGTCTGGTCAAAAACGCTAAATCCTTGGTTTCCGACAAACAGTATCGCGTCTCGGAGAGCATTCATATTTTTTTCTATGGAACCTTTGCCTCCGGTTGAAATTGGCCCGCAAACTTGCGTGGTCGGCGGCGAAAGGCGGCTTGCGATTTGAATCGCGATAGGCGCTAGCTCTCTGAAATGCCTCGCTTTTTTCATTTTCAGAATTTCTGGCTTCAAAACATACTGTTTCATGGAAATGCCTTCCCGATAATTTCTTTAGCAAGCTTAGCGTTATTTTTTTATTTTGTCAAGCATGCCATTGATTTTTTTATAGCCATTTGCTTTAATTTTCTAAGACCCCAAAACAAAGGAGGTTTAGATGGATGATCGCTTAAAGCACATTCTTTCGAGCCGCCAGTTTACGCTGGGCTTTTTGATAAATTTATATAAAGACACGGTATTGATCGTTGAGCTTTTGAAAACGCGGGAAGGCAGGGAATTGCTTACGCATGTATTGCGGGGGTACGTGATAGGGGAAATTTTTTGGCAAGAATCAAGCAGAACATATCACAGCTCTGCGTCTGCAGCGGCTCGGCTTGGCGCGCAAATCATTCCAGAGCGAGGAGTGAAGAAAATAAAAATCAAAAACGGCAAAAAGGTGGCGCGGTGGGAACTTATTATGTCATCTGCCGTAAAAGACGCGTGGCTGGAAGACGAAGTAAAAGCATGGGCGTCTTTTTATGATCTTTTAATTTTGCGAACTCCGGATGATATCGAAATTAACTACTTAAAAAATGTTTTGGCCGATGGCGGATACGATATTCCGTTAATCAACGCCGGAGACGGTACGAGAGAGCATCCAACGCAGACGCTGAACGATTGGTTTTCTATAATGTACGGACTGGGGCTGGATCCTGAATGCGATTGGTCTTCGCTTAGCACCAAATCAATCGTATTTTTGAATGACTGCAAGAGCGGACGCACCATACATTCTCTCGCGTGGCTATTGGGCGTCAGATTTAAGATGGCGCTTGGGTTTGTTGCGCCTAATGGGCTTGAAATACCGGATTCTTTGCGAGAAGAGCTAAAACGGGAGGGTTGTAGTTTTTCCGAATCGCGCGAGCTTATGCCAGCCGACGTTTTTTATGATACGCGTAACCAGCTTGAATATGGCGGGAGGAAACGGAAAGGGATTTCGGTAGATAAGCAAATTGCTGACAAATACGGAGTTAAAATTGTTCTTCATCCTTTCCCGCGTTCCAAAAAAGGCAATGAGCTGCCTATTCATTTGATTGACAAGCCAGAAACGTGGAACGACAGTTTAGATAAAGATCCGCGCGCAATGTACTTTTATCAAATGAAAATCGGCATGCCGATCAAAATGGCGCTTCTCAAATATCTTCTTAATCCATACCTTGATTTAAAGAGGTTAAAAGAAGAGAAATTAATTCGTGGAATTAAAAACCAGTGCGCCGGCTGCAACCGCATAGAATATCATGAGCTCGGCTGGACGGATAGTCCTCCAAAATGCGGATACATTCAAACTTTATCGCATATTTTCTGCCCGGAATGCCAACCCCGATAATCGGGGTTTTTGTTTTATGGGCTTTTTTGTTATTGTGGTTATATGAATAAAAAATATTTAGCTATTTTGGCGGTTTTCGGTTTCCTTGTGGCCAGCGCGGCTTTCGCGCACAATCAGGCAGTATTGCCGAATGCGGGTCTTACGCCCGAAAGCCCTTTTTATGTTCTTGACAGGTTTGGCGAAGCCCTGCGGAGTTTCTTCACTTTCAACCCTGAAGGGAAAGCCCGTCTGCAAATTACGTTTGCCGCAGAACGGGTGGCTGAAATTAAGGTTATTTTGGAAACCAAAGGCATTGAGGCGAAAGGATTAGAAGTCGCACAGTCTCGCCTGCAAGCGCATCTTGCTTCAGCCGCCACTATTGTTACTGACCAAAAATCAAAAGGGAAAGATGTTTCGGCGCTTGCCAAAGAGTTGGACGATGGGTTAGAGACGCCGAAATCCGCCCTTGCCGATAGTTTCAAAGCCGAGAAGCGGGCATTGGAAGCAAAAGAAGGCGAACTCAAAGCAGAGCTCCGCGCCGCCCACCGCGCGGGCGACACCACAAAAGCAGAAGCATTGGCTCAAGAACTCGGGCAGGTAAAAGCTCAAAAAGAACTTTTGGATTTGAAAGCAGAAGATATTGACGATGAATTAGAGGTGGAAGAGGAAAGGCTGGAGGAAGAAATAGAAGCCCAGCTTAAAGCCGAAAAAGCCATCCGAGAAGCAGAGGAAGAAAAGCAAGAAGTGATTGATGAAGCCGTCGAGGAAGGCATAGAGCTTCCCGCAAACACCTTTGCCGAATTTGATGGCTTGCTTGCCCAAGCCCGAGGCGCGCTTCAAGCAGGTAATTTCGTTGAAGCCAAAAACCTTGCCAAACGGGCAGAAAAATCTCTTGACCAGATTGAGAAGATGATAGAGGGGTTAGAAAAGAAACAGGAAAAGAAAGAAGAAGCTGAAGAAGCCATAAAGGAAGCAGAGGAAGAAAAGCAAGAGGTATTGAATGAAGCGAGGAAGGAGGGGGTTGAATTGCTGCCTGTCGCCTTTGCCAAGTTTGACCGACTGTTGGCTCAAGCGAAAGAACTTTTTGCGCGAGGAAACTATGAGGGAGCAAAACAATTGGCTGAACAGGCAAAGGACGCCATTGAGGATGTTGATAAAGAGATAGAAAAACTTAAGAAAGAAAAGGAGAGGAAAGAAGAGCGGACTAAAAAGGAAGAGGAGCGTGAGAGAGAAGAGACTACGAAGCAGGAAAAGCAGGGGCGGGAACCTCAGGTGAAAAATAATGAGCCGGAAAGCGCGACCGTGGTTATTGGCGAAGACGGCAGCTTTTCGCCTACGGCGGTGAAAATCCAAAAAGGCGGCAAAGTTATCTGGATCAATAAAAGTTCCCGCTCGATCTGGCCGGCTTCGGCAATGCACCCGACGCATTTGATTTACCCCGAGTTTGACGCGCGCAAAAGCATCGGTCCGGGAGAAAGTTATTCTTTTGAGTTTGAGAGGGTTGGCTCTTGGAAATATCACAACCATTTAAATACCTCGTCTGTCGGAACAGTCAACGTGGTTGAATAATGCGGGCGCGGCTTGTTTTACTAGCCTTTCTTCTTATTTTCGGAGCATTTTTATGGGCCAAAAGTTTTCCGTTTAACGGGTTTTTTGGCGAGCCGAGTTTTGAGGACTTGAAATTACCGGAGACTCTCAAGAATCTAGAAAAAATAAAAAAAGAAATATTCGCCCCGGCGCCATTGAGGTTGGAGAAACAAGCGGAAGTTTCATTGCTTACTCCCGAGGGAGTAAGCAATTGGACTAACCAGCAAAGAAAAATAAACGGCCTCGCGCCGCTTGGTGAAAACGCCAAACTTAACGCGGCGGCATACGCCAAAGTGGCGGATATGTTTAAAAATCAATATTTCGCGCATGTTTCTCCAGATGGCAAGGACGCGGTTTTTCTTGCGGAGGCGGCCGGATATGAATTTATATCGATCGGCGAAAACCTGGCGCTTGGGAATTTTGAAAACGACAAAGTTTTGGTTGAGGCTTGGATGAATTCTCCCGGACACCGCGCGAATATTTTAGGCGAAAGTTTTTTGGAGATAGGCGTGGCTGTAGGAAAAGGGAAATTTGAAGGCAAGGACACGTGGCTCGCCGTGCAGGAATTCGCGCGTCCCTTGTCCGTCTGTCCTCAACCCGATCAAAATCTTAAAACCGGCATTGAGCTTTCCGAAAAAAAACTGGAAGAACTTGTAGCAGTTGCCAACGCTCTTAAGGCTGATATAGAGAATCGAAAACCCAAAGGCGCGAACGAGATTGAAGAATACAATCGCAAAGTAGGGGGGTATAATTTATCGGCTAGGGAGATAAATGCGTTGTCTGACAGCATGAAAACGCTTATAAATACATATAACTCGCAAATCAGAGCGCTTAACGCCTGTATTGCAGAATAAAAAAACCCCGCTAAGCGGGGGTTTTTGATTTTTTCTCGAGAATGTCCAGGGTTTTTGTGGCTATTTTTTCTATCATTTCTGTTTCACAAAGGCTGGTTGTATCTATAAGATGAAGTTGTTGATAGCGTTGCGAAAGTATTTCATAAGCTGATTTATAGCGCGCTACAAGGGTGCGCACGGTTTTTGGGTTTGTGGTTTCTCCTAATTTTTGCGAAAGCGCGATTCGAAGTTCCCGATCCATCGCCACTTTTGGCTCGCAGACCATAAAATAAGCCGCGTCTATTTTATCTATCCAAAATTTTGATAGGAAAAATGATTGTATAATTTCCCTTTCTTTTTTGGACAATTTTTCTTTTTCTGCCCAGTATATCATCCAGCAATAAGCGTCAAAAATACAGCGGTCAAAAATCACAAGATCATAAGTATGTCCGGAGCTTAAATCCACCAAAAGTTCCAGCGCATAAAGTCCGGTTCGGATATTATAAAGCGGCGTTGCGCGCTCGATATGCCTGATTACTTCCGCTCCTTCTTGCGGGCGCAGCACTCTAAAGCCCTGGCGCCGAAAAAACTTATCAAGCTCGGTAATTGTTGTGGTTTTTCCGGCTGAAGGGGAGCCCGTGAATTCCAGAAAAAACGGCCGTGGCAGAAATTTTTCATCATATCTCACCGGGCTTTTTAAGTACCCTAGAATTTTTTGCGCTTTTGCCTCAAAAACATTTTCTTTATTCATATCTCACCCGTCAATCCCCAAATATTTCAGGTCGCGGAATAATTCTTTGGTAAGATCAAAATATCTTTCGCTGACGCTTTTCGGTTTTTCGGAAAGGCTTATGACTTTGATTTCCGACCACGATTTTGGGCTGCAAGGGAATGGAACAGAAGGATTTGCGACTACGATGGAGCTCAGAGTTTTTCCAAGTTGCTTTGCAATATAGTTTCGGTGAATCCCGTCCATTACAACAAAATCCGAGCCATGCTGTTCGATAATGGGCGGCATATAGCATGCCAGAGCTTGGATTCCTCGCATGTCTTCTCCAAATATGAAATACGATCCTAGATCCCCGATGCCGGAGGAAAGTACGAATTTTCCTAAGAGAGCCGGCAAGCTCTCTAACAAATTCTGATAATTTTCCCGATAAACAAAACGCTGGCCTATTTTTAGGTGCTGCGGGTCAATTTTACAAAGCTGAAAATCAGCGTTCTCGAATGCCGGAACGCCGCCCAAGGTTTTCATTCTTGAAAGTAGGCACTTTAACATTTCAAAGCTTAGGGGGGAGATGGCGTCAATTTGCCGCATATATCTTAAGGGTACGATGGTTTCTACCCTTTTTAAATCCGGAATACAGAGCTTTTTTCTAAATTCACGCTCGCTGATACCCAGGCGCTCTAAAAACTTTTCTTTTTCTATCTCCCATTTTGGGTTCGGCAACATTTCCATGTTTAACCTCGTTATAAAGGTACAGCTTTAGATAATGTAGAATAAAAAATATGAAAAGTCACGCGGACAAAAAAATTTTGGGGTTTGACATGGACGGCGTTTTGGTTGATAACTGCCCTCTTAAAGTTGCCATTGCTGGAAAAATGGGCTATCGCATTAAGTTGGCGGAGGCGCCATCGGAGATTATAAGAAACATTTTAAAGCCGGAGGATATGAAAGCCTTGCAGTTGGCTCTTTATCACGATCTTAAAATGTCGTTGGAAGCCGAACTGATGCCGGGAGTTTCGGATTTGCTCGCTAAAATAAAATCAAAAAATACGCTATATTTTTTGATTTCGCGCCGCTCCGATCCGCCAATCGCGATAGAGCTTCTCCGCGCCCGCGGGCTTTGGCCGGAATATTTTAATGAATCAAACGCGTTTTTTGTCGATAAGCCGGAAGACAAAAACATAAAAGCCAAAGAGCTTGGCGTCAATCATTACGTGGATGACGAGATAAAAGTTTTGAACGTCCTCGCGGACGTTCCTAATAAATTTCTATTTGATCACTTAAGCGTTTTTCCCGAGGCCGATCATTATACGAAAATCGCTTCGCACAAAGAGCTCGCTAAGCATTTTCTTTAGCATGGCATGAGCAAGGTTTTAACTCAAAAATTTTTTGAGAAGCCGGCGCCGAAAGTCGCGCGGGAACTTCTAGGGAAATATTTATGCCGCAGAAACTCACTTAGACGTCGGACGTCTAAGTGCTATATGATCACCGAGGTTGAGGCTTACTATGGCTTTCAAGAT
>CAYIFM010000038.1:0-6162 GCA_964362705.1 uncultured Candidatus Saccharibacteria bacterium
AAATTTTATTTTGTTTTATAAAATTTCCGCTCGAGACAACTTCTTTGAAAGCATTTTTAACTGTTTCTTTAAAAAAAGCTATGGAGGTTTTTTGCGACTCAATATAATCCGAGAACCACTCATTGGTTTCTCCGGTGGATTTGCGTGTTATAAAAATGGTAAATTTTGGTTCGTTTCTTAAAAATTCAAAAAGATAGCCTCCGAGTTCCGCGTTGAGGCTTGCTTCTGTAACCCCGCGGTATTGCGCCCCGTAGCTTTCTTTGTCGTGCCCGGGGACTATTAAAATTTTAATCTCCCCGTTTTTGTATTTTTGAAGGAGTTCTTCGGGCGCTACTTTTTTTTCAAAAACTAAGCTTGCCAAGTAATAAGCTGGGGTTTCCAAAATAGTGCCTAAATAAGAAATGCCTCCCCAATAGCTTAGTAAAAAAGCCAGTACGGAAAACAGCAGAATATTCAGCTTAAGGCGCATAAGGATATTATAGCGGATAGCGCCTGGCCATGTGGACTTGACAATTTTAATAGGAGGAGTATAATTTATTCTTTAGTGTAATAACACCCTCGGCTTCGGCCGGGGGCGTAGTGTTTTTAAGGCAAATTTTATATACTAAATCTATGCCTATTTTTTCGTGGGGGGTAAGGCGCCAGCTCATTGTCATCGGAGTTTTTGCAGTTTTTGCTTTTTTGGTTCTTGGCGGGATTATTTATTATTTCCAACCGGAGCCGACCTGCTTTGACAATCGCCAAAATCAAGACGAAGAGGGAGTTGATTGCGGAGGTTCTTGCGCGCCATGTTCCGAAAAAATTCATGATCTTACCATACTCTGGAGCAGGGCCTTTTCTGTGCGTGAAGGTTCGTATGACGCGGCAGCTTTGTTGGACAACCAAAACCAGTTTCTAGGTTCAAAAAAATTGGTTTACGCCTTCAAGCTCTATGACAAAGACAATATTTTAATTGCTGTCCGCGAAAATTCCACGTTTATCGGCGCGGGAGAAAAATTCATAATTTTTGAACCAGATTTCGCCATCCAAAATAGGATTCCCGCGCGCGCGGTGCTCGAGCTAAGAGAGGTGCGTTGGGAAGGCGCGGAGCCCGAAGCCCTGCCAATAGACCTTTTAAGCAAAGACATTTTGCTCGCAGACGCCTTGCCGCGGCTTGATGTCAGAATCAAAAACCTATCAACCAATTCCATTCAAAATCTTGAAGCTTCCGCGATAGTTTTGGATTCTTCCGGGGCTGTTTTGGGCGCGTCCAGGACCCGGCTTGATTTACTGGAAGGCTTGGCAGAATCGCATCTTATTTTCACTTGGCCTAAACAAATACCCGACGCGGCCAATGCCCAGATTTTTTTGAGAAAGATACCTTGATAAAGAAACTTGATTGGATATTAATTTCAAGCGCGTTAATCCTGTCTTTTCTTGGGTTCGCGACGATGAAATCATTCGGCTTAGGCGGAGACTATTTTTTCAACCGGCAAATCATCTGGCTTCTCGTTGCTTTTTCGGTTTTTATTTTAACGTGCAGGGCTGACTGGAGTTTTCTTAAAACCAACAGCGTTTTTTTGTTGGTTTTATATTTATTTTTAATTTTACTGCTCGTCCTAGCCGCTATTTTCGGAGAAATTACGCGGGGCGCCGCCAGCTGGGTCAAAATATATTCTGTTACTTTAGAGCCGGTGGAGCTTATTAAACCCGTCTTGATTCTGCTTCTGGCAAAATATTTTTCCAAACGCCATGTTGATATCGCAAGATTCTTGCATCTATTTATATCCAGTTTATACGCAGGGCTGCCTTTTCTGTTGGTTTTGATACAGCCGGATTTCGGATCCGCGGTGGTTTTGGGCGCCATTTGGCTGGGTATGGCTCTTTTTAGCGGCATCAAGCTTCGTCAGTTTTTAATTTTGATGGCCGTGGGAATATTGATAATTTCCGTCGCTTGGAGCAGTTTTTTACTGCCTTATCAAAAGGCGCGCATTTTAACTTTTTTGAGTCCCGGGAGAGACATTCAGGGAGCCGGATACCAGGCGTACCAATCTATGATCGCCGTTGGTTCCGGCCAGATTTTCGGAAAAGGCATAGGATTGGGCACGCAGTCCCGTCTCGAATTTTTGCCGGAGCACGCTACCGATTTTATCTTCGCCGCCTTTGCCGAAGAATGGGGGTTTTTCGGGATGATTATATTTTTTATTTTCTGGGGCATTTTGCTTTGGCGCGTGTTGAGATTCGGAATTTACGGCGAATCTAATTTTGAAAAGCTTTATTCGGCCGGGCTTGCCATTTTTTTATTTTTCCAGTCAGGCATACATATAGGCATGAATTCGGGGCTTCTTCCGATAACCGGCCTGGGCATGCCATTTATGTCTTACGGCGGATCAAGCTTGGTAAGCCTCTTTTTTGCCTTGGGGATTTTAGAAAGTTTTTCTTTGCATAAAAAGGGCGTTTTTATCGGCACCGAAGAGCGTTTTAAGGAAGGCGTTTTAGGGACATAGCGTATTATTGATTTTTTGGAATAGACTGCTGTATTATTGGAGTATGGTAAGCAATAGTTGGCTAAAAGAAAATTGGTTTAAGGTTGGATTATTAGCTTTGCTAGTTGTTTCCGCTTCAGCAGCTTTTTATTGGTTTCAACTAAAACCAGCTCAGATTAGAAAAGAGTGTATTAAGGATTATCCTAAAGCCTTTGACGACTTTTCTAGTAGTGATGGTAGCAATGGCGGTAGATTTAGTAGAAGTTTAAATTTCCATCAAGATAAAGCTGATTATGCAAAGTGTTTAGTAGAACGTGGTTTAGAAAAATAATATGAAACTTTCTTCTATAGAGAATAGAATAATTGAATTAAAACAGGAAATAACCAACAAGCCCACAGAATTAAGTAAAAGACTTGAAGATATTGGAGTAACGCAACACCAATTAGATGGTTTGGTTGAAAAAGACAACAATCCTCTACAAGCAGAATTAGAAAAACTAGAATTCAAACGGCAATTTATTTTAGATAGACGAGATAATTTATTTTGGAAAACTATATGGAACATATTAGTCCCCATATTAGTATCTATTACTACTACTTATTTCATCGTGAAGTTTTTGGATTAGATTAAATTTGAGAGTGGCGTGGCGAAGGAGCGTTTTTTAAATACACAGCGGGTTGTTGACAGCGGAAATAGGAGGAGTATAATAGAGGCAAAAGGTGGAGTTCGCATAAACTGCGGGCAACCTGCTTACCGACAAAAGTCCCCAATTTGAGGGGATTTTTGCTTTTTAAGAGCGCGGTGATAAGCTGGCTATGTGGACCTGGGCCCGTAGTTTATGGAGTAAAATTCTGCCTTTGGTAAGCAGGGAAGCGGGTGCAAGCCCCGCCGGGTCCACACTAAAAATTCCGCCTCCGGCGGGATTTTTAGTTTAGGCACTTGACAGGTTTTTACGGTATTTGCTAGGGTTAACTTGACATGGATTTGACACTTTTTTATAAGTTTGCTAACATAAAAACAACATGAAGTATGAATTGCCGGTGCACCCGGAAGAGCTTACGAAGCGATTATTCGTGGTTTTGCCCAAAAGGACCAAAGATGTTTTGGAACAGCGTTTTGGTTTGGGTAAAAATTCTTCACGCCTTACGCTAGAAGCCATCGGACAGAAATACAGCATTACTAGGGAAAGAGTCAGGCAGATTGAAGCGGACGGGATGAATAGAATAAAGAAATCACCGGCTTTTTCCGACGCGAAAAACGTTTTTTCCGCTTTAGAAACTTATTTTGATGGCCAAGGAAAGGTGCTTAAAGAGAATGTTGCCCTGGAAAATTTGTCTTCTCATCCAAAGCACGTAAACCACGTTTACTTTTTGCTTTCGTTGCACGATCCGTTTTTGCGGTACCACGAATCAGACGATCTGCATGACCGCTGGTCTTACGGCACGGATGCTCACGATCAGGCCAAGCATGTTTTAGACGGAGCAATAACGGAGCTTAAAAAAGGCGGGAAACCGGTAAACGAAGCGCAGCTTTTTGAGGTGCTTTCCTCTTCTGCCAAAAATGTTTTAGGCGCTTCGCCAACGGGCGTAGTCCTAACCAATTGGCTGGGCCTTTCTAAACTTATTGCAAAAAATTATTTTGGCGAATGGGGGCTCACCGAATTTCCGGAAATTAAACCGAGGGGGGTTAGGGACCTTTCGCACATGGTTTTGGCAAGATACGGCAAGCCTCTGCATTTTTCCGAGGTAGCGGAGCGCATCGGCAAACTGATTGGGAAAAAAGTCCACACGCAAACCGTGCACAATGAACTTATTAAAGACGCCCGGTTCGTTCTTGTAGGGCGGGGGCTTTACGCGTTGAAAGATTGGGGATTTACTTCCGGAGTCGTGAAAGACGTTATCGCGGAACTTATCAAAAAGCAGGGGCCCGCCCATAAAGAAAAAATCGTAGCAGCCGTGCTTAAAGAGAGATTTGTAAAACCAAACACAGTAGCCATTAATTTGGACAATAAGAAATATTTCAAAAAACTTCCGGATGGCAGATACTCTCTTAAATAATTTTTTTGTTCAATCGTTTTTTCCTCTAATTTTGGGGGCATGGTTTTTGTGGGTGCCCATAGTGCTTTTTTTAGTCTTCAAAGACGCCTGGCGCGCTTACGCGCGGACCTATTTTATATTTACAAAAAAATATATCTTGCTTGAAGTCAAAGTGCCCAGAGAGGTGGCCAAAAGCCCGAAAGCCATGGAGAGCATTTTAGCCGGCATCCATGGAACCAGAAGAATGGGCAATATGCTTGAACAATGGTGGGAGGGCTGGATAACGTCTTGGTTTTCTTTTGAAATAGTGGGAGATGAGCGCGGAGTGCATTTTTACATATGGACTAACGCGTTTTTTAAGCGGATGCTTGAGTCGCAGATTTACGCCCAATATCCTTCCGCCGAAGTCAGCGAAGTGGAGGACTACACAAAAAGTATGCCGGAGGCGCTGCCAAATGACGAATGGAATCTTTTCGGAAGCGAGCTTGTTTTAACCAAGCCCGATGCTTATCCTATCAAAACTTATGAGGAGTTTACTTTGGAGAAAGTGAGTCTCAAAGAAGAAGGAACAAAAATTGATCCGCTCTCCGCTTTGATTGAGTTTCTGGGCGTGTTAAAGGGCAGCGAAAAAATATGGATACAAATGTTGGTGGAGCCGGCTGATGATAAATGGAAAAAAGAAGGAGACATACTTATGGCAAAAATCGTGGGGAAAGAAATAAAGTCCAAGCCAACGCTTATCGGCGGCTTTATCGGCGCGCTAGACAGTTTTTTTGGGGCTTTTTTGAGTTTTAACGCTGGCGAACCGGCTAAAAAATCTTCAGCGCAGTTTCCCAGAATGATGGCTTTAACTCCCGGCGAAAGGGAATTAGTCGAATCTGTTGAAGAAAATATGGCGAAGCTCGGGTTTAGAGTCTGCATCAGATGGATGTATCTCGCGCATCGCGACGAGTACAACCTTATAGCTGTGCCGGGCATTATGGGAGTATTTAAGCAATTTGCTTCGCAAAATTTAAACAGTTTCGCGTTAAATAAAAAAATTACGACCAGCATTGATTACTGGTTTGTGAACCGCCGGGTTACTCAAAGAAGAATCTGGCTTTATAACGCGTATCGCCTGCGTTCCGCGTTTCACCCGCCATATAACTTCAAAAGCAAGCCTTTCATATTATCCACTTCCGAATTGGCAACCGTTTACCATTATCCCGGGGAAGTGGCTGCCGCTCCGGCGCTCGCGCGCATTGAGGCCAAGCGCGGCGCCCCACCTCCAAATTTGCCGATTTAGGGTGCTATAATTAAATAGTGAACGACGATCAAAAAACGACATATTTCGGGGCAACCAACTTCAGAAACCAGCTGAAGAAGTTTGGCATAAAGAAAATTGACCGCCGGAAGCACATGTACATCATCGGAAAAACCGGCATGGGGAAAACCACGCTTTTGGAAAACATGGCCATGCAGGATATTCAATCCGGCGAAGGGCTTGCGTTTATTGACCCGCACGGAGAGACGGCTTACAAACTGCTTGATTTTGTTCCCAAGGAGCGCATGAAAGACGTGATTTATTTTGATCCCGCGGATACCGACTTTCCTCTCGGATTTAACGTTATGGAAAATATTGACCCGAGTCGCAGGCATTTTATCGCCTCCGGACTTATGG
>CAYIFM010000039.1:0-6028 GCA_964362705.1 uncultured Candidatus Saccharibacteria bacterium
CGGAGACCATCGGGAATTAGTCCCGCTTTCGCGGGGTTGTACCCGTCTCTGGGGTGAGTTCCTACGTGTTACTACCCCGTCTGCCACTAATCTTATAAATTTCTTGACTTGATATAATCGCATCTTGAAATAAATAAAATCCGTTCGACTTGCATGCCTTATCCACGCCGCCAGCATTCATCCTGAGCCAGGATCAAACTCTCATTGAAGAGGTTGGAGATTGGAAATGAGAAGTTGGAAAATTTGGTGCTAATTTTTGGAGTCAAGTTGATACTTGACAAAGTATTATAAATATGCTATACTCTCTAAAGGAGGTAAATTATGGATACCCTATTGATAACTATTGGCTCATTTGCTGGCATCTTAGTTGGGGCTGGTTTGCTACTTGGATGCTTTATCGCAATATTTGTGTTTGTGTGTAGCAATGAATCTCCTGAACGCTTTTTTGCCATCGTTTGGCTTGTTGTGTTTCTGCTAGGTTTAAGCCTAATTATTTCCGGGGCGAAAAGCATGAGGGCAATTCACCCAAACCATATCTCGAGCACTACTGCTAACACAGTAGTGCTTTCTTTTTTTCCAAAAATTAGCACCAAATTATTTCCATTTTTTTCTCTAACTTCCAACCTCAAATCTCCAACCTCTATTCTACGGGACAAAAGAAAAAATGCTCAAAATTTCACTGACTTTTATTTTGGTGCTTAATTGTCTAAATTTTCAAGGTTCTCTTTTTCGGGCTAAATAAACCCGCGATAAGACCCAAAAGATCCTATCGCGGATTTACTGCCTAACTTTTCAAATTTGTCTTACTTTGGGCTTATATTCAGGCCCGTGTAATTCACAAATAGCGATTAACCGATAATAATCCCATTATACTCGCCGTAAAAATGCCGTCAACCCCCTGTTTCCACAGCGTTTTCTTTGGCAATTTTAGCGTATTCCCAAGCGCTTTGTCTAATGTTGCGTTCCATTGTTTGATAGTCCATTTCAACTAGCCCAAACCTCGGCCAAAAACCCAATTGCCATTCAAAATTATCCAAAAGCGACCAATAGAAATATCCGCGGACATCAACGCCCTCGGAAATTGCTTTATGAACCCATTTTAGATGCTCTTTTATAAATTTTTCCCGATGAATATCTTTCGCGTCCGCCACGCCGTTTTCAGTAATATAAATCGGTTTATTGTATTTTGCCAAATCTTTCAAAACATGATAAATCCCTTCAGGATAAATTTCCCAGCCCATATCGGAAACCTCTTTGTTTTCATTAAATTGGATGCCCCACTGCGAAATAAAGGGATTTAACCTTATCCGCGAATGAAAATAATACTGCAGCCCCAAAAAATCTGAGTATTTAGCGAACTCGTCAAAAAAAGTATTATTGCGCCACCATTTTACAAGCTTCATTAACAAAATATTATGCGGCCAAAAATTATAAGGCTCAAAGTAAACCAGGCTTTCCGAAAAACCAACTTGTAAATTCGGATTAAATTTTTTTATAACTTGATACGCAAGCTTGTGAGATATTTTCAGATTTTTTAAAACTTTATAAGCTGTGAAAAAATTGCCCTTTGCCGGTGGCCGATCTTTCAAAAAATATCCATGCCGCGCAAAAGCCTCTTGTTCATTGTGCGTTGTATAAAATTTAA
The DNA here is from genome assembly GCA_964362705.1 of uncultured Candidatus Saccharibacteria bacterium. GTDB lineage: Bacteria > Patescibacteriota > Minisyncoccia > UBA11713 > 2-01-FULL-45-33 > CAYIFM01. The sequence goes on from CAYIFM010000039.1 coordinate 1,646, forward strand.
CGCCTGAAAGCGATCGAACCGCTTTCTCAACATATCTAACAAAATAATCCGCTGTTTTCGGATTCTCCCATCCTCCGATATCGCGTATCCAAACAGGATTCGTCCAATGCCAAAGCGTCACAAATGGCTCAATCCCCCGCTCGCGCAAAGCATCAATCACTTCCTGATAATGCTGGATTTCTTTTTCATTCCATTTGCCTTCCTCCGGCTCAATCCGCGACCATTCAATGGAAAATCTATGAGCGTTTTGGTTCAAAGATTTAGCAATGTCAAAATCTTCGCGGAAGCGGTTGTAGTGATCGCATGCTCGGCCGGAAAGCTCATGCCCAGTGGTTTTTTCCCACTCCGTCCAATCATTATGATTTCCGCCTTCTACCTGATGGGCGGATGTCGCGGACCCCCACAGAAAATTTTTTGGAAATTCCAATTTCATATCTATTCTCTTATTCGTGCGAATTAGCCGATAAAGATTTCACCGCCTCCCACATTTCTGGTTTATTTTGTTTTTCTTTCATAAAATACCACCATTCCGCGCCCCAAAGATACGCTTTGGGAAAACCGGAGCGCTCGGTATACTCAACAATCTCCTTGAAAACTTCCGGGTTCATTTTTTTCTCTTGCCATTCCAGTGGGACATTTTTCAAAGACTCCTCTGCCCACGGCTCGGCTTGGAGTTCGGATATTAAAATTTGTTTGCCCAGAATCTTCTCCGCCCACCACGCCTTGATTCTAAAATAAAACGCCGGAATTAGCGAATATCTTATTTCCCCAAACCATTGGTGGGTGACATATCTATATAAAGTCGTGCCAAAAATATCGGATTTTACTGCCAGATACGGCCAGGCAAACCCCAGCTCGCCGGAATCGGTAAGAATAATCGGCTTATCGCTCAACGATTTAACCAGTTTAATTTCTTTGCTTAAAAGCGCTGGTGAAATTACACCGCATTCTCCGAACGGGAAAAGTGGCTCATTTTCAATCTGCCACGCCCAAATCGCGGAGTTATCGCGATAGTGCTCTATTGTAGTTTGGATGTAATTTAATAACTCCACCCCGGAGGCGTTACTCTCCTCTCTCGCCCACTCTGGCACATGGCATTCCGGCCAGCGCGGCGTTTTCCGGCCCATTGCCAAAATAATTTTCGCTCTGCGCTTCCCCGCTTCCGAAATCTGCCAGTCTAAATCGTTAAAATCAAAAATGTTTTCAACCGGTTCAATTTTGTCCCAATAAGCCACCAGCCGCAGGTCTTTTACTTTTAAATCATCTAAAATAGCGATGTAGTTTTTGCGCCAATCATTGCCTACCAGCTCGGCTGAAAATTTTTGCGAAAAAGTCACGCCGTAAACAAGTTTTTGTTTTTTGGGAATAGAATAACTCACCAATAAATATAAAACAATTAAAATGCAAACGCACCATATTAAAATTTTCACAGCAAGCCGCATATCTTCATATCATAGCATATCTATTATATGTATACACAAACGTTACGATCGTACAAAAGTGTATACTAACCGGATTTTGGAAAATAAAATTGTTTAAGCGCGCCTACTTCTGTTATATTAACCGCTTCAAAGACAACGCAGTACTTAAGAATGCCAGCATTATCCCAGAGTTCCACGAATTCTTTCGGCAGCGGATAAGGATAGGCCCAGACGCTGCGCTGGAGTTGCGTAAAACCAAAATTATTAAGTTCTTTCCGCAAAAGATCCCGCTTGCCGCGCAATTTTTCCGGCACGTCAAAAATGATAATCCGCCATTTGCCGTCCCAGCGCTTTGGTTTAGACATTTCCAATTTGAGCCGGACTTTTTGCGCCTCTCGCTCTCCTGTTTCTGTGAGAGCGAAAATCAGTTTTTTGTCCCTCCTCTCTCCGTAAACCAGATTTCTTTTGCGAAGCCTGCTTATAGCTGTTTGCAAATTGCGTTTATTGCCGTGTGGCTCCGCGCCAACCAACATGTCTAGCGCCCCTTTGCTTATTTTCCCAAGCGCCACCAAAACCGATTCGGCGACGGAAGGTTTGTATACTATCGTTCTTCTCATGCCTACACTTTATCACGATCGTAATAAAGTGTATACACGAGGAATTTTAGGAACTTAAGGTTTATTAATGTTTTTATACTCCTTCCTTTTCTAGATTCGAAAGCAACTTTTTGGCTTCTTGCGAAAGTTTTTTGGGTAATTTAGGGAGCACGCGTATCAATAGATCCCCACGGCTACTTCTTTCCTTAACTACTCCATTCCCGCGAAGCCGCAAAAAATCTCCGGATTTTGAAAGTTCTGGAATCTTTATAGACATTTTTCCATCCAAGGTTTCTATGTTTTCTTCGCCGCCCAAAAGCATTTTTGTAAGAGGCAAATATAAATCCATTAAAATATCAAAACCCTCGCGCCTAAAAAGATGGTGCGGCAAAACACGGATTCTTACGTATAAATCTCCGGCCGGCCCCTTGGCAATCTCTTCTCCAAGACCGGTCAGTTTAATTGCTTCGCCGTCGCGTATGCCCGCGGGAATATCAAGATCTATGGTCTCCTGCTTTTTTAAAATACCTGTTCCTCGGCAATGCCTGCAAATCTTTTCCGGCGCCTCTCCTCTTCCGCGGCAAAGCGTGCATTCGGAAAGAGAAGTAAAAGACCCAAAAAGCGAGCGCCTGGTTTCCCTGACAGTTCCGGCGCCTCCGCATGTTTCGCACTTTTTTAATTGGCTACCGGGTTCGGCGCCGGAACCCCTGCAAATATCGCATTTCTTTGATTTTTCTATCACGATGCTTCTTTTCGCGCCGAAAACAGATTCTTTAAACGAAATATCTATGCCAAGAGATATATCACTGCCGCGTTTTTGGCGCCTGGATCCTGAACGTCCCAACCCGCCAAAAAAATCTTCTCCGCCCCAGGCGGATCCGCCTCTAGAGGAAAAAATATCTTCAAAAATATCTTCAAATCCTGAAAAATCAAACCCGGCGCCAAACCCGCCTTGCTGGCTTTGTCCGGAAAATGTTTGCCCGAACCTATCATACTGTCGGCGTTTTTGCTCGTCTCCCAAAATTTGATAGGCTTCATTTATTTCCTTGAATTTCTTCTCGTCCCCGCCTTTTTTATCCGGATGATGTTCGTGCGCCAATTTTCTGTAAGCTTTTTTCACCTCGTCTTGCGAAGCCCTCTTCTCTACCCCCAAAATTTCGTAATAGTCTTTAGACATGATTAGTATATTTTCAACTCTTTTCTCATAGATAATTCTAAATCTTTAATAGCTTCTTCTTTTTTCATCCCATAATATCTTACCCAATCGTTAAGCAAATAGGATGCGCGAACATTTTCCAATTTATTACGCAAATCTTCCTCTGCTAAAAATTGTGCCTCACTTAGCGTTTCTTCTATTGCGTCCTCATATTCATTTGGTGCGGGCGCGAATAAAGCACCACCAAAACCGCCTGACTGATAAGCCTTTAAACCCTTGCCAAAATAGTAAGTTTTTAATTTACCTAACAATGTTGCGTAAACATTTTTTTTCTGGTCAAATATCATTTCTCTAAATCGCCTTGATTTCTCTAAAAAATGGTTTATTATAACACCAGCGATAGCACCTATTCCTATCCAACCACCCACTTCTTTAATTAAATCGGTAACATCTTTAACTATTTGAATAGTCATCTTTTTATTTCTTATCCTCGCCGGGTTCTTTGAAATCAGCGTCTTTTACTTCTCCTTCGGGTTTTTTATACATCGCTTCGCCGATTTTGGAGAGAGATTGGGCAAGGGCTGTTTCAGCATTGCGGATTTCCGTAATATCGTCTCCGTCTTTTGCTTTTTTCAGCGCTTCTATTTTTTGATTAACTTCGTCTTTGATGGCCGCATCAATTTTATCCCCTGCGTCACGCAAAGATTTCTCCGCCGTGTAAACCAAAGCGTCCGCCCGATTTCTGGCCTCAATCAGCTCTTTTTTCTTTTTATCGTCTTCTGCGTGGAGCTCCGCGTCCTTTTTCATTTTTTCGATTTCGTCTTTGGAAAGCCCAGTAGAGGCTTCGATGCGAATTGACTGTTCTTTATTTGCCGCTTTATCCTTGGCTTTGACGGACAAAATCCCGTTAGCGTCAATGTCAAAACTGACCTCAACCTGCGGCATACCGCGCGGCGAAGGAGGAATCCCGTCCAAAATAAATCTACCCAAAGTTTTATTATCCGCCGCCATCTCGCGCTCGCCCTGTAAAACATGTATCTCAACGGATGTTTGGTTATCAGCCGCTGTTGAAAAAACCTGCGTGCGCGCCACCGGCACGGTCGTATTTTTTTCAATAATTTTAGTCATAACTCCACCTAATGTCTCAATTCCCAATGAAAGCGGCGTGACATCCAAAAGCAAAACGTCTTTTACGTCTCCCTGCAAAATG
>CAYIFM010000040.1:0-5901 GCA_964362705.1 uncultured Candidatus Saccharibacteria bacterium
CCGATTTTTATTTTATACAAAACATCAAACACTCGGTGTTTGATAAAGTTTTACGAACATATACAATATAATCAAATCTTATGAGAAACACTTTAATCGTTCCAGATGAGTATTATCACGTATTCAATAGGGGCAACAATAAACAGCTGATATTTTTAGACGAACGAGACTGGACAAGATTCTTGTTTTTATTGCTTTATTTTCAATCCAATGTGCCAATAAATAACATTGGGTCTCATATTACTTATTTTATCGAACACCGAGTATTTAATATTTCTAAAAAAACATTGGCACAAATACTTAAAAATAGAAGTGTTGAGCTTATCAACTTTGCGCTTATGCCAAATCATTTTCATATTACCACGCGCGAAATTAAAGAAAACGGAAATTCAAATTATATGCAAAGAATTCTCAACGCATATACTAAATACTTCAACGCTAAATATGGGCGCAACGGCCATCTTTTTCAAGGGCCTTACAAGAGAGTACATGTCGAAGACAATGAACAACTTTTATACCTTTCAACTTATATTCATCGTAATCCTAGGGAAATAAAAGAATGGAAGAATAAGGAACACAAATTTCCGTATTCGAGTTATCAAGATTATGTAAACAAAAATAGATGGGGAGAGCTTCTTCAACAAAGTATTATCCTTGAGCAGATTGCATTCGGTAAAGAATACAAAGATTTTACTGATTCAAGTAGCGCTAAAATGATCGATGAGGAATTGGGGAAAGAACTCATGTTATAGATTTATAATTTATCAAACACTCGGTGTTTGATGTTTAATCACAGTAGCCCTAATCCGGCGGAGGCCGGCGCCGACGGCTTCCTGCTTCAAGATTTTAAATCGGCCGATTTCGGAGGTGTTTTTTACGTGCGGGCCGCCGCAAAGTTCCCGCGAAAAAATTTCCGGCGGGTCGGCTTTAAAATCCACCACCGAATAAACCTTTACTTTCGGCGGGTATTTTTCTTTTCCGCCAAAGGCGGATCCGCCTCGGGCTGGAAAAAAATGCAAAGCGCCTAATTTTAAAGCGTCCTCCAAAGCCATTTCTTTCATCTCTACCTGATATTTTTTACTAACCGCGAAATTTACCAAATCCTCAACTTTTTTAATTTCTTCATCCGTAAGTTTTCTCTCAAACGAAAAATCAAACCGCATCCGCTCCGCGGTAATATCAGAACCGGCCTGCTTTACATTATCTCCCAAAACTTTTCTTAAAGCCGCCTGCAACAAATGCGTCGCCGTGTGCAGTCTTGTCACTTTTTTCAATTCCTCTTCATCCGAGGCTTTTAATTCTCCTGTATCCAGCAACAACCCGTGTCCCCCGAATTTTTTTTCAACCCCTGCCCTTGAGATTTCCTGGTGTTTTTTGAATTCTCTATTGAAACTCTCTTCATCCACGGAATGTCTGCCCCGCCGAGCTAAATCTTTAATAACATCGATAGTTAACCCGTATGTTTGATGGAAGAAAAATGCGTCTTCGCCGGAAATAACTTTTAAGTCGTGGGTCTTATATGTCCCCCTCTCTTGCGGAGCATTAATTTGAGCTTCCCTTTCCGGATATTTTTTTAAAAACTCTTTTAAACCCTTATCTAAAGTAACATTAAATTTGCTTGCCTCCTTACGGAATTCATCTAAGATATTTTTTCTTTCTATTTTTAAATTATTGTAGTCAGGAAATTCACCATATTTATCTATCACTTCCTCCATTTTTTTCTCAATAAAATCCTGAGGAAAACCAAATTTTTTATTCTGGACAATCACTCTTCGCAAAAGACGTCGCAGTATGTATCCAGCTTCCTTATTCGAAGGTCTTAGCCCATCTGCCAAAAGAAAGGCGGAAGCGCGCAAGTGATCAGAAATGATGCGACCCAAATTGTCTTGAAAAACATTGCCCGAAATTAGATATATAAGGAACGGTTCAAAAAGGTCGGTTTCAAATATCGTTTTTTTATTATTAACTACCATCGCGAGGCGCTCCAAACCCATGCCCGTGTCCACGCCGGGTGTTTTTAATTTTCCAAAAGTCCCATCCGGCTTTTTGTAGTATTCGTTAAAAACAATGTTCCAAATCTCCATGCCGTTTATATAAATCTCGGTGGTCGGCCCGCATGGCCCCTCCGCGCCGGTTGGACCCCAGAAATTGTCTTTGCGCCCGGCTTTTCTTATGTCTTTAACGCCTAATTTGCGCCAAATTTCTTCAGATTCTTTGTCCGGGTTAATATCGCCTTCTTCGCTAAAAACCGTAACATAATCTATTTTAAGCTCTAGCGATTCCAAAAATTCTTTGGCGTATTTTATCGCCTCTTCTTTAAAATATCCGCCAAAACTAAAATTTCCCAGCATTTCAAAAAAAGTAAGGTGAGATTCATCCCCCACTTCTTCAATATCGGATGTCCTAAAACATTTTTGGATTGAAGCAACGTTTTGCGCGGGGGCAAGCGAGGGGTCGGTGTAATACTTTTTAAACTGCTGCATGCCTGCCGTAGTCAAAAGCACCGACGGGTCATCGGGAATCAAAGATGACGACGGGACGATTTTATGCCCGCGCTGTTCGAAAAACTCCAGAAATTTTTTACGAAGCTCTTGCGAAGTCATTCTTTTATTATAGCACCGCCTAACACCTGCCTGCCGGCAGGCAGGTTTCGCCTATCGTAAAACACAATGGATTGCCCCGGAGCAATGGCGCGCTGGGGCTGATCAAAAATTACCCTATCTCCTGAAACACGGCATCTCTGTAAGGGCTGGCGGTAGCGAATTCTAGCTAAGCAGTTAAGCGGCATTTCGGGAATCGTCCCAGAAACCCAATTAAAATTTTCCGCAATCAGCTCGCTTTTATATAAAATCGGGTCGTCTTGCCCCCGCGCGACGATTAAAGTATTCGTAGCCAAGTTTTTTTTCGCGACAAAAACCGGCTGGGCTTGTCCGCCTAAATTTAAACCGTGCCGTTGGCCTATTGTATAAAAATGCGCGCCGTCGTGCTCGCCTATTTTTTTGCCGTCCGATGCCAGTACCGCGCCTGATTTTTTCGGCAAAATTTCTTTGATGAATTCCCCGAAATCAACATTCCCTACAAAACAAAGCCCTTGCGAATCTTTTTTAGCGGCTGTGGACAAGCCAGCCTTTTTCGCCATTTCCCTGACTTCACTTTTCAAATAATCTCCGATTGGAAAAAGAGAGAGTTGAATTTGGTCTTGGCTAAGAGCCCAAAGAAAATAAGACTGATCTTTGGTTTTGTCTTTCGCGATAAAAAGCTTGTCGTTTTCTTTTTTTACATAATGCCCTGTCGCGATAAAATCGGCTCCGGCTTCCAGCGCGCGTTTCAAAAAAATCCCGAACTTAATTTCTTTATTGCACATCACGTCCGGGTTGGGCGTGCGCCCCTCCGCGTATTCTCGCACCATATAATTAAAAACTGCTTCGCGGTACTCTTTTTTAAAACCCCAAACTAAAAATGGGGTGCCGAGTTGAGCCGCCACCCTCATCGCGTCCTGCTTATCCTGATTGTTTTCGCAGTCCTCCCAACAAAGCATATGCACGCCCGTCACATCGTATCCCTCATTTTTCAAAATCAAAGCCGCAACGGACGAATCCACTCCCCCGCTCATCGCCACGAAAACTTTTTTGCCTTTACTTGACATAATTAATTATGCTAGCATTATATAACAAATATGAAAATAGTTATGAATAATAAATGGTGGGCAGTATCATATGTCTTTTTAACCCTCGCGGGACTGGCGGATACTTCGTATCTCGCGGCCAAACATTTTGCCGGAACGCCGGTAAATTGCTCGGTGCTTTCCGGTTGCGATAAAGTTTTGGCGAGCCCCTATGCCGTCGTCGGCAGCAACATTCCTTTGGCGCTTTTGGGCGCGTTTTATTATTTTTTGCTTTTAGTGTTGGTTTTAGTTTATTTGCAAAATAAAAATAAAAGCGCCGCGCTTTTATTTTTCGGCTTGAGCGCTTTGGGATTTTTATTTTCAATTTGGCTCACATACCTTCAATTTTTCGTAATTCGCGCGCTTTGCTTCTACTGTTTAAGCTCTGCTGGTTTTACCGCGATTCTTTTCGCGCTGGGTCTCTACGCTTTAGTGAGACTTGACAAGCCATACCAGTTAGGTGTATAATGGAGGCAAACGTTACAGAAAGAAAAGGGCAAGGCTTCAACAGCCGTCGACTCTATTCCTAATAACGGGGATATTCGACGTTCTTTGAAAACTCGCCTTTATTTTTCTGAAATTTGAAAAAGGAGGATTTTGCTATGAAAAAAGTTCTAGTTTTAGGCGCATTTTTGATGATTTTTGGGAGCGCGGCGGCGTTGGCACAGGAAATATCTAACTTGAATCCGCGACAGTTATTGCTCCTGCAGGTGCCAGTAGAATTTTCAATCACAATGAATACGGATGTCAGTATTATTACATGGAGAGTATCCCGTGAAAACGGCGAGCCCCTTGAAGTAATTGCGATCACTACGCCGCCGGAGAAAGTGATTTACCTTACGCTGGGAGAGAAACCTCGCGGTGTTGCCGGGTTCACACTCAATCTTTCTTCGCCGGAGAGATTGGTTCCGGAAACTTTGGGAAAATTCGACGATCGAGGCGATTTTAAAATGCTGGAGAGTCCTTATAATCTTGCGCCGGAAACCGAAAAAGAAATTGGCGCCGCCATCATAAAAGCCGTGAAAGAGATTCTTGAAGCGTTCGACATTCTGACCGACGAGCAGCTGGCCGAGTTCATTAAAAAGAATTTTGCTGGCGAAAAGACCGCGATCTAGCGGTCTTTTCTTGACTCAAATTTTATAATATAATTAACGCATGGAAACAAAAACTGGGCCAAAAGACGTATTTTTACAACTTTTAAATCTAATCGCGCTTTATGTGAGCGCAGGGATGTTTATAAATCTGATTTTCAGCTATATCAACATCTTGTTGCCGGACGCCGTGTCGGATAATTATTACACGCTCATCGCTGCGCGCTCGTCTATCCGCTGGGCGATAGCAAGCTTGATTGTGGTCTTCCCAGTCTATATTTGGGCGACCTGGTTTTTAAACAAGGGCTACGCCGCTCTGCCCGAAAAGCGCGAGATGAAAATAAGAAAGTGGCTTCTTTATTTCACGCTGTTTTTGGCCGGAATAATAATTATCGGCGATTTGGTAACGTTGATTTATAATCTTCTGCAGGGCGAATTGACGGCGAGGTTTTTGCTTAAAATTTTCGCGGTGCTCGCGGTTGCGGGAATAATTTTTGGATATTATATTTTAGATTTAAAAAATAAAGCGCCGCGTAAAGTTTTTGCCTATGGCGCGTCTTTTATAATGCTTGCGGCGATTGTCGCAGGCTTTTTTCTTGTCGGTTCTCCGAAAGAGGAGCGCGCGAGAAAATTTGACGACCAGCGCGTCCAAAATCTTCAGTTTATCCAATCCGAAATCGTAAATTGGTTCGTTCAAAAAGGGACGCTCCCAAAAACTATGGACTTATTAAATGATTCTATCCGCGGAGTGGTTGTGCCGAAAGACCCGGAAACCGGCGCGGCTTATACTTACGAAATTATAGATAAGGAAAATTTCAAACTCTGCGCGATATTTAATCAACCGAGTTTGGACCAAATATCTACGGCTAAAATTCCTCCTGAACGCGCTGTTCCTGCCTATCCGTCTGGAAATCTTTACTACGGCAACGAAAACTGGGCGCACGGCCAAGGCGAAACCTGCTTTGACCGCAGAATTGATAAAGATTTATATAAGCCGGAGAAACCTCGCTAGCTATTGACAAATAATAAGCCATTGCGCTAAGCTTGACGCAGAGAAAGGAGAGAAAAAACAATGAGAAGTTTGGTCGGCGGAGCTTTGCTTGTTTTCGTTTTGTTTGCCGGATGCGGCACAAAGAAAATGGTCCG
>CAYIFM010000041.1:0-5844 GCA_964362705.1 uncultured Candidatus Saccharibacteria bacterium
TAGCCCCGGCTCTATCCGATAGCCATCCCCATATTACGGCCCCGATTGAAGCGCAGATTATAATAAGAAGAGTAAGGATGCTTATTTTGGTGTCGGACGCGGAGAAAATACTCGCGGTAAATATTGAAAAATTATTTATGAGCGTTGTTAGAGCGTCGCTAAAAAGGAAGAAGGACAGCAAAAAATAGAAAACTCCGGGGATTAAAATCGCCTCGCGGAGCAATTGAAATTGGCTGTATTTATTTTCGGGCAAAACTCTCGGTGCGGCTGGCTTAAAAATTTCCCGGCTAATCATAAGAGGAATAGATAATAAGATAAAAACAATTATTGCCGGAATCAATGCGGAGATTAAAGGGTCAATACCCAAAGAAATCTTGCCAGAAACAAAGGGTAGGGCTAAAAAAATACCAGCTATTTGACCAAGATAGTTTGCCAAAAATCCGATGCCGGATATTTTACCCCGATTTTCTTGGGAAGAAATATTGTTAAGAAGTGGATTATAAAATACAAACGATAATTGATAGAAGAAATTGCCTAGCCCGAAGAAAAGCGCGGATAAAAATATATTGAATTGATAAATCGCGCTAACTGCCGCAAGTGCGTAAAACAGAAAACATCCTATGGTGGATAAAACAAGATAACGCTTCCCGCGATTAAATAAATCCGCCTTACTACCCAAGTATGGGGCGAAAAAAATAAGTCCAATGGAGCCAAGAATAAAAGTCGCGTTATACCACCAATCCGAGAGGCCTTGATTTACTACTAGCCATTTTGAGAAATAAAGAAGAAAAGTGATAAATACAAACGAGTTTGCGAAATCATATAAACTCCAAACAAAAATATTTTTATTATTCATACTTTTATAATAACATTATGTCAATTTCTGCTGGTTTTGTTGTTGCGGCGCTTGCAACCCCAAATGCGCGTAGGCGTGGGCGGTGGCGCATCTGCCGCGCGGAGTGCGTTCCAAAAATCCCAATTGCATGAGATATGGTTCATAGACTTCTTCTATCGTGTCCTCTTCTTCCATAATGGAAGCGGCCATTGTGGAGAGCCCCACGGGGCCTCCGGCAAATTTTTTAATTATAGTGTCTAAAATTTTTCTGTCGGCCGATTCTAAGCCGAGCGCGTCAATTTCCAGGAGCTTTAAGGCCTCTTCGGTCATCGGCACCGTGATTATTCCCTTGCCTTTTACTTCAGCGTAGTCGCGGGCGCGCTTTAAAAGCCTGTTTGCTATCCGCGGCGTGCATCGCGAACGCGAGGCGATCAACGGTATGGCGGCATCTTCGATTTTAACCCCTAAAATTCCGGCGCTTCTTTTTATTATGCGCTCGATATTCGCCTGATTATAAAAATCCAATCTAAACGATCCTCCGGAAAAACGGGAGCGCAAAGGAGAGGAAAGCAGGGCAACGCGCGTGGTTGCCGCTATCAGCGTGAACGGCGGGAGTTCCAACTGAATTGTCCGCGCCGACGGACCTTTGCCGATTATGATATCCAGCGACCTATTTTCCATCGCAGGATATAAAATTTCTTCTATTAATTTATTCAATCGGTGAGCTTCGTCAATAAATAAAATATCGCCCGGCGAAAGATTTGTTAAAATGGAGGCCAAATCGCCGACTTTCTCAATCGCCGGGCCGGAAGTGATTTTTATCTGTGAATTTGTTTCTTTGGCGACGAGATGCGCGAGGGTCGTTTTCCCCAAGCCGGCGGGACCGTAAAAAAGCAGGTGTTCCAACGGGTCGCCGCGCCTTTTTGAAGCCTCGATTAAAATTTTAAGATTGTTTTTTATATTTTCCTGCCCGACATATTCTTCAAAATTTCCGGGGCGCAGCGCCAAATCCAAAGACATATCTTCGGTTCGTTTTTTGGGGGCTGTTATACGGCCGTTGGTTTCTATTTTCTCACTTGACATGTAAATTGTTATTTGCTATAATAAAGACAATTCTGGGGATTAGTCTCTAGGCAATTATCCCTAATTAGGGATAGCGGATTTCATTCCTAGCTTAGGATGGTTTGGCAGCCTGATTTATACTTGGGAAGGGCTGGATCACTCCTCGGAAGAAATTTAAGCTCTATCTACCCATGGAAGAGCAATTGCCTAGAGGCTAATCCTCGGACTTTCCGCTTAGGCGGAAACAACTCTATTTAGTTCTTCAAAGGACGTAAGGCCGTCTAGGGTTTTCAGTATGCCGTCCTGGTACATTGTGAGCATGCCTTGGCGTTTCGCGGCCGCTTCTATATCGGCTTGCGGCGGATTTTTAATTATTAAACGTTCCATTTCGTCGTCAACCAAAAATGATTCAAAAATTCCGATTCGACCTTTAAACCCGGTAAAATTGCATTCTCCGCAACCTACGGCAATCCATAATTTGAAACTTTTCATGTCCGCCGGCTGGTGGCGGATCTTTTTATAAGCAGGCGGCATCGCGTCGAGATTTTGTAAAATTATTTTTTTTTCTTCGCCGGAAGGAATTTTTTCTTTCTTGCATAGCTTGCAAAGCGACCTTACCAGTCTCTGGGCTATAACCAAGTTTAAGGCCGGAGAAATAATATTGGTTTTAACGCCCAAGTCTATGAGCCGGGGTATCGTGCCGGCGGCGTCGTTTGTGTGGAGCGTGGAAAAAACCAAGTGTCCGGTGAGCGCGGCATGCATCGCGATTTCCGCCGTTTCCAAATCCCTGATTTCTCCCACGAGTATTATGTCAGGGTCTTGCCTCAAAATAGAGCGGAGGCCGTTGGAAAAATCATATCCTTTGGAGCGATCCACCTGCGTCTGGGTCAGGTTCGGCAAGTGGTATTCTATCGGATCTTCAATGGTAATGATTTTGACCGCCGAAGAAGCGATTTTTTTTAAAAAACCATAAAGGGTCGTGGTTTTTCCGGATCCGGTGGGTCCGGTATTCAATATCATGCCGTTGGGTTTTTGGAGTTCGTTTTCTATGATTTTAAGAAGCGGCGGCTGCATGCCCAATGCTTCAAAGGTTATGGCGATAGTCTTGGGAAGAAGCAGCCTTAGGACTACGGATTCTCCGTAAGGTCCGGGCAAAATTGAAGTTCTCACTTCTATGTCTTCTTTGACGCGAACGGTGAATCTGCCGTCTTGGGGCTTGTCGTGAATGTTGAGTTTGATTTCTGAAATGAGTTTGATGCGCGACAAAATGAGCTGGTAGAGAGGCAACGGAATTGTCGTCAAATCTTGCAAGACACCGTCTATCCTAAAACGAATTTTTGAGCCGCCCTCGGTCGGTTCTATGTGTATATCCGAAGCGTCAACTCCCAGAGCTCCGGCAAGAATCAATTCAAGGGCGTCCGACGCCTTTTTAGCTGTTTTTTCTTGGGTTTTAATATCCACCGCCTCTTTCAATTTCGCCAAAGACTTGGAAACTGTTTCAAAAGAAACCATTTTAGTTCCGGATATTTCGATGATGCCCGCTTTTATTTCTTCGAATCTCGGGATTTCTTTATATTTATCGAGCGCCTTTCCCAGGCTTGTCGGAGATATCAAAAAAAGCTGGATTTCATATTGATTTCTTTTGAGATTTTCCAAAACCTCCGATACTCCGGAGCGTTCCGGGTTTGTGACGGCCACTTGCAGTTTTTTACCGACGCTTTGAATAACGGCCATGCTGTGGTCTCGCGCAGTTGCCTCCGGCAATATTTTTAGAGAATCTAAATCAATGGTTATGCGGGAAAGATCAAGATAGGTAAGCCCGCGGTGGCTTGCCATTATGCGCGCCAGATCCTCCTCTTCTTTTTTCCGCAATTCTTCCAGAATATCGCTTTTGGGCATACGGTAATTATAACATTTTTAAAGAACTCTCCGAATCAGGTTTTTTAATTTAAGTTCCGCTTCAGAAAAGGCGGCAAACCCGTTCGCAAAAAAGTATGAAGATGCCGGCTCGGCGGCGAGAAGTCCGGCGAGGGCCTTAAGCCGCGGGGCGTCCGGACTTGCTACGAGCGCGCTTATATTTTTCGGACCTTCTTCGTAGAGGAGCGCGTAAAATAACGCGGCGCCTTCAAGTTGCGCGCGGAGTTCTTGCAGTATATTTGTGGCAACTTCGGGCGTCTGGCCGGTTTTTACAAAATCCGAAAGCGGCAGGAAGGACCAGAAAGTCTCCGTTTCTTTTTCTTTGTGGCTTCTGACGAGAGCTCTGCCTAAAAGATTGTAAAACCCTTCTCCTAAAAGAATTTCCAGCGCGCGCCTAAGCTTTGCTTCGTTTGGTTTGAGATCTAATAATTCAGAAAGGGCTTTTAAATAATTTGGGTCAGGGAATGGACTAGTTTTGTTTTCCTCGGCGAGCAAAAACCAAAGCGCGTCTCTAATATCATCCGGAATCTCCGGAAAAAACGCGCGCGCGATTTCCAGAATCTTCAAGCCCAGATTTTTTTCTTTTGTCCCGATTTTGACCACTTCTTTATGGGGATTCGCTTTAAGAATATCCCGTATCTCAGACTCCTCCGGGTCTATTAAAATCAATAAATCCGCCGGCATAGCTTCTTTTTCCACAGAGATGAGGCTCAGGTCCGCGGGATTTTTCTCGCTTTTTAAAATGATTTTAAGGAATCCCCCGTCTTTTTCATATCTGAGTTCGCTCACCGGGATTTTTTCCGTATCAAGTTTTATTAAAATATTTTCTTTAAGCCGCAAAGCGCCGGAAGCTTTTATAAAGCCTTCCCCAAAAAGCTCGTCTAGAAATTTTTCTATATTTTCCTGGCAACCATCGCGAAGCGCGAAGTGAGATTTTTTTCCAAGCTTCGAAAAAATTTTCTGCAGAATTGCTCCGGCTAAAGCCTTATTCGCGTCCGCGCGCCTGCCTACTTTTAACAAAACAATCTCCGAGGCACCTACCATTCCTTTAAATTTTTCCAGAGCTTCGTTCATTGCCTCTATTCGTAGCACGAAGCCTGTTTTTTACGCAAAGTGTGGATAACTTTTTTACCCTAAAATCAGGCTTGACTTTTAGTTTTAAAGGAGTATAATAGAAGCAAAGGAGGATTTGACATGAAGAAAATAAGGCTATTTTGGTGGATTTTTTGGCTTTTGTACTCTTTTGAGGTTGTTGGTCCAGAGTTAGTTGAGGCCAGGCGCTGGACCAATCGGTCCAAAAGCACAAGTTCGAGTACCTACTGCGATCGCGACGGAAAGTGTTCTACATCCACGAATGTTACAGAGCACAAAAATAACCAGCCTCGCTATAATCCGTACTGTTACGGTTATTATGCTCCTTCGGGGCCATCATGGGGGCCGACATGGACATTGGATCTTCGTTGTTTGTTCGGTTGCTCATCAAACAAGCGCGTGGTCGTAGTCCAGCAGCCACCGCAGATTGCGATTGTTCAGCGGCCAGCGCCGCAGGCGGCTTATCAGGCCGAGCCGGAACGTGTTGTGGCAAGGCCCTCTCTGCCGGACGTCAATCTTGGGAGGCTGTCCAATGTGCGGAATTATCTTGATATCGCGCAGGCTTCACCCGGAGAGCGCATAGCATTGGAACGGGTAATTCTGGAAATTGCTGACCGGAAAAAGGCGGAATTTTCAGAAGATGTTTTGCGCGGTGAATTGGTTTATCTGGATCGGCTTTTGCGGAAGCTCAAACGAGCTAACGTTAAAGCAGATGAGATTGCCGCGCTGGAAGATGCCATAGATTATATCGAGACGGCGACGAATTCAAAATAAAGCAAGCCGTCGATTTTAAGGGGCACTCCCGTGAGGGTGCCCCGTTCTTTTTTTTGTTTTCTGTTAAAATAAAAATATAAACATGAAATTAGAAATTTTTACAAGAAGCGATAAAGAGACTAAAAAAATAGGCGCAATCTTAGCTAAAGAAATTTTAAACTATC
>CAYIFM010000042.1:0-5804 GCA_964362705.1 uncultured Candidatus Saccharibacteria bacterium
CTCGCTAAAAAAGTTTTCATTGCTGTATTTTGCCGTCCAATCAAATGCTTCTTTAAGATTGGAAAATTGCGGGATAGCCGCTTTCTCATTCAGCAATTTTTCAGCAGTATCCAGTTTATTACTGTTCGTGTAGGCTTTCGCCCATTCTTCGTAAGGGCTTCCCGGGTCGCCCGCGATATGCGGATGAGAATCGTTTCTTGTGTGATCCGGCACGGACATATCCTCAATTAAATGCAGAATATAGCCAAGGGATGCAAAAGCTTCTTTTTCTTTTCCATTCGCGTAATCATAAACGGCTTTCTGCCAAGTATGGTTCCAGCCGTAATTTATAAATTTGTTTTGCGCCGCCTGATCTTCCGCCCATTGGGGCGCGGACAGCGGCGTAAAATTCATCGCGACCAGCGTGTTTGAAACCCCTGAACGGTTTCTTTGCCGTGCGGACCCAAATGCTCGCCGGTCCAGCCTTCGCCGGATTGCGGGTCATAAAAATGGTTTATCCATCTGGGGTCGGTGTCTTCGTCAATTGATCCCTGCCTTAAAACCTGCAGAAATTCGCTCCCGATTTTTTGCTCTCCCGCTGCGTTATAAAATTCAAACATTTCTTCCGTCAAATCAGGATGGGTATTGCGCGGAGAATACGCAAAAGCGGCGCCGGCAACAGCAACTGCCGCCAAACCGGCAAAGAGCAAAAATTTTCTATAAAAGCGTGATTTTCCAGACATTGGCAAGTTCGTTTAAGTCGAAAATAATTTCTGAAGTATAAATTCCTGCTGGTAAAATTTCTTTTTTGTTAGAAAGCTTATCAAAAATTTCAATAGATTTTAGCTGCTCGTATTTATACCTCACCGTCGCGTGCGTTTTCCAATTATTATAAGTGTCCACGACTTTTGTCCATTCTTTTCTCGCACCTTCCCATTCGGTAATTTTTTTCGCCATGCTCCCGTCCTCGTTCATCTTCTCAAACTTCGCCAGATATTCTTCCTGTTTATCCAAAACAAAAAACTTGGACGTCGCGGCCAAGTCTCCTCTTTTTAACGCGCCTAAAAGCATATCAAAAGTCTCCTCCGGCGTTTTCCCCCCGTAGACATCCTCGCGATACGGCCGCTCCAAATCGGAAATCGCTCTATCAACCCGATATTTCTGCCACCAGGAGGGCAGGTAAAGCGCCGTTGTCCCCAAAACGACGAGCAAAACCACTAATCCGATTTTATACCGCAAACTCATATTTTTTTAACCCTAGCTCCAACTGCCTAGCGCGTCAAGCACCCCGATTTTCTTCCTCTATTTTCCCCATTTTTTGAATAATTTTTGTCTTTAATCGAGATCTTTATAATAATTTTTTGTTGACTGGGACATAATTATTTTCTGTACACTTCTCGCTCACTTCTAATATCGTCGACTTTTAATCTGTGATTTGTGGCTAAATTATTTTTGTATTTAAGGTAATACTCCACGGAGCTAAGATTCTCTTTTATATGTCGTGACAAATCATCTCCAAAATTATAGAGATTATATTTGAGTTCAATTTTTTGAGATTCTCCCCCGCGTAAAAATATTGTTCCTCCTAAATCAGTGACAACTTCTTGCTGAGTATTAGCGTTAATGTTTTTATATTCCACCTCTTTAGTATCAGGAAATAGATTATACTCAAAATCGTCATTAGAAAACTTCAGTTCCAAAATTGGTTTATCGATACTTCCACTCCCCGAGTTTCTATTGCGAACATCAAATAATAGTTTGAAACTAAAGCGAGAGTCTTTATTTATCGATTCGGGTTGGTCTTTCAGGCGTTTTAAAAACCAGCTCTCTGAAAAATTACTGCCGAGAACCATATTAGTAACTTCAATATCAGCAATCACCTGTTTTTTCATTATCGTTGCCATCCTATAAGTAAAATATGCGTATACACCAGTAATGATGGCTAGAATAATGGTCGCGTTCTCATTTATTGCGCTTGTAACAAATTTAATAATTTCGAATATTTTTATTGGCCAAATCATAAATCCCCTAAATCTTAGCGGATTTCGGATTTTTATTCAAACTCTTTTTTTGGGGGTTTTGAGAACGCCTCTGATTTCTTACTAATTTTTTACTAACTGGCCCAACGAAGCTAAACGCGGTCTTTCGCGAATATTGTTCAATGATTTTATCGTTTAGCCAAACATATAAAATTTGGCAGTTCCACTCTAAAAAATCAAATGGTTCAGATGTTGTTTTAAAATAAGAATATATCTTGTCGTATTGGTATTGTAGAATTTTATAGTCCGTAAATTTATGTTAGACGATAATAACCGCGCGAGACAAAATCCAGATAGCTTTTCTCGCGCAAAACTTGTAATTGCTGGCGGATTTTGTCTTTAATGTGTCTGTTGTCTGGGTGTAGGCGGCTCAATTCGTTTTCAAAAGCATAGATGTCATCGAGCGTAAATTCACGCTTACCGAGCCTTTCTATGCTTCGCATAGTATCAAGTAGCCACCCCTTTGCAGAAACTTCCTTTTCTTCGCGCAGAAATAACATCTTTTTCCATTTTGCAAGCACTTTTTCTTTCGGCTCAATTTGCCGATTTTGTACGAAAAATATCTTGCCAATTTGCGGAATGCTATTGAGTAAAATATTGCAACCGACCCAACCAGCACGACGAGCAGTTGGCGCAAGTGGCTTGCGTTTCTCGATTATCTCTGGTACGAAAAAGTGTTTTGGTATGACGAGAAAATTGATAACTGAAAAATTTGATAAGTCGTAGTTGAGTAGAAAAAAGTTTGGGTTGTTGCTACTCGTCAATCGTTCCAGCATTGTGTGATACGCGCCGTCAAGCACTTTCGTACCGGTTGTATTTTGCTTGCTTTTCAATTCATATTCTTCTCGACAATTCGAACAGTAAAAATCGGCAACTGGTCGATTATTTTCATATCGCTCGATATCAAGATGCCCACAATTAGGACAGAATACGACATTATCAACCCATGCTTCCGTCAAAACGCGTATCTTTTGCGATTGACTTTTGTAATCTTCGGCGAGTTTTGTATCAAAAGTTAATTTCATATTGAAAGATTATAGGGAGGATCAGAGAAAATCATATCTATAGAGTCTTCAGGCAACTGCGCCAATATTTTTAAAGAGTCGGCATTATATAACACAAAATTGCCCTCTTTAAAATAAGGCCTGTCTTGAACCGGCGATAAAATTTTCTTTTTTATAGGCATCTCTGCTAGTTCTAATTCTCCCATATTATTATAATTTTTTCCAGTAAAATAAGGCCTTTTTAGGCAACAAAAAACCCGGAATGCAATATAAGTCGCCTCGGGTCAATAGAAAATGCGCGTGATCAGAGGCGATAAATGGTTACATAAATAGTATATTATTCGTGTAACCTCTGATAATAAAGATTCCAAATTTTCAATTCCTACTCTTTCAGTTTAGATATATTGAACTCTAAGTCAAAGCCTAGCTGTGGATAACTCAAATTCTCCCGCAAAATCATTTATTTATCAAACCAAACCCAGCCTCCCTCCCAGCCCTATTTATCTCCCTCATCTCCCTCCAAACATTCTAACATTCTGCAGAATGTTAGAATGTTGTTTTGCGGCCATTTGTGGCCAGCAGTTAAAACGTTTTCATGAATTTAAGAAATCTACGGCCGTACGGCGAAGGCGAATGCATCACCTGGCGCCCTCGGTATGTTTTATTGAGAAGCCCGGCGTGAACCAGCGATCGCGTATGCTGGGAAATAGTTTTGAAGTTGGCTGCCAACGCGTCGGCGATTTCTTCAACCGTAATTCCGTCATTTTGTTCCACAGCGAGCAAAATAGCAATGCGCCTGTGATTGGCAGCCCCCTTGAAATAACGCTCTAATTGTTTTGATGTTTTCATATAATTTCCATCTTATCATATCTTCCAAAACACTCCAACATTCTGCAGAATGTTGGAATGTTGTTTAATGTTTTTTGTGTTATATAATTTATCTACAAATCCTCCCAAAAATCGGGTCGGGAATCAACCCCGACAGGAATCCTCCGCACACAACACACCATCAGGCAAATAATAAAAACCGCATTTTTATTGCGGTTCTGTTTCCGGAGAAATTATGAGAATAATTTCTTCAAGCATCTGGATGATCTCTTCTCTGGTTTTGGAAAGGTTAAAACCTACAGCTTTGCCGCTAACCGCGACCATGCCGTATTTGTCCGGCTTATTTTTGAAAGTTATTACAACCTCAAAAAAATCTTCATTGGGCGATTCGTCGCGCACTTCTTTTGTCGGCGGATAACCTAGACCGGTCAAAAGGCGCTTCAGTCTTTCCGCAGAGCTTTCCATAAGCATCCTCCGTCTGTGGAAAATATATCAAAATTATATTAAACTGTCAAGCCCTTTATTTAATCTCAAAAACTTTATCCGCATGCGCGGATGAATCGCTTCTGCATTGCCGCAATTTCATCGCGCTCTATCTTGCCGAACGCGCGCGCCGATTGCTCCGACAACCCGTGAAATTCGGCATCTTTCGCCAACACTTCCGGATGCACTTGAAAGGCGCGCTCGTTCCAGCCGAGAAGATAAAGTCCGGAAAGTCTTCGGACGCGCGAGAGCGCGACATAGCCTTGTCCGAATTCAAACACATCACTCAAATCCATCACCGCTTCGTCCAAGCTCATGCCCTGGCTTTTATGCACAGTAATCGCCCAAGCAAGACGAAGCGGCAATTGCGTAATTTTAGCAAGAATTCTGCCGCCCTCTTCCATCGCCCAGTTCATCGCCTTAACTTCAATTCGTCTTCCGCTTCGCGCCTTTACGATCGGACAACTATTATGTTTATCAAACCCTTCAATGAAGCCGAGCGTGCCGTTAACAAATCCCTCTTTTGGATTATTTTTTGTGAACATCACCGCTGTGCCAATTTTGAGATGAAGCGTCTCCGGCGAAAGACACCCGCGCTTGAGAGCTGAAACAAGCGCGTTGGGACCTTGCGAAGACATATTGAATGCCAGTGGCTTGCCGGGAAGCTTGGCGAGTATTTCATCGTTGACGCGATCCACATCGGCATTATGCGAAAAGAGTTTCGGCGCGCCATTTGGCGCGGCTTGTGGCTCAATTTTTCTTGTTTCAATATCGCGCAAATGATTGCCGCCAAAAACATTGCGTCTAATTGCCGAGAGCAAAGCCAGAAAATTGCTGTCGTCCTGCCGGTACTGTTCGGCCAGATAGCAAACAAACGGATTTGCCAGCTTCCATGCCGGAGCATAATAAGCAAAACTTTTTTCCGCCTCATTTTTCGTAATGGGAGGCAATTGGAAAAAATCGCCGACCAAAACAATTTGAATGCCTCCGAACGGTTCTGAACTCTGTTTGACTTCGCGGCAAATGGCATCAACCATGGAGAGGGTTTCTGCAAGAAGCATGGACACTTCGTCTATGATAAGAACTTTCGCGCGCCTGACGTGTTTTACAACATGTTTGGTTGACGCGATTCTATCAATATCGTATTTGTCCAATTTCATTTTAATCCCTATGCCGCTCCAGGAATGAATCGTCATCCCGCCTATATGCGTAGCGGCAATACCGGTTGATGCCGTGATCGCTGGTTCCACGCCGCGCGCGCGCAAATACGCCGCATACTCATTGATCGTATGTGTCTTGCCCGATCCCGGTTCACCGGTTAAAAAAACATTCGCGCCGGTTTTTAAAATTGATAACGCTTCAGATTGGGTCACGGGCTTTGTTATGTGGATAAAGTATCGTTCAATTTAGCAACAAAATTTATCTACAAATTCTCCCAAAAATCGGGTCAAAAATCAACCCCCAAAATTTT
>CAYIFM010000043.1:0-5751 GCA_964362705.1 uncultured Candidatus Saccharibacteria bacterium
CGGTTTGTACATCAATATATCCGCCGCCATTAAAGTCGGATAATTCAAAAGGCCGGCCAAGACACTGTGCTCTGTCTTTTTTTCTTTAAACTGCGTCATTCGCTCCAGCTCGCCGAGCGGAGTAATCGTATTTAAAATCCAGCCGAGTTCGGTGTGCTGGGGGACATGTGATTGTATAAAAATCGTGGTTTTTTCCGGATCAAGCCCGCAAGCGAGATAAGTATAAACGGCGTCCAGAAGTTGGGCTTGAAGCCTTTTCGGGTCTTGGGGGACCGTTATGGCGTGTAGGTCGGCAACAAAAACAAACATTTTGTATTTGTTTTGCAATTCCACGAATTGTTTAATCGCTCCTATGTAATTTCCGATATGCAGATTCCCTGACGCCTGAATGCCGCTAACTGCCACTGGTTTGATTGACTTCATCATTGTTTTATGCTAACATCTGAAGTAGGTTTTGAAAAGGTTTGAAATGGAGGGACATTTTATGTTCGGTTTATTAACATTATGGTTTGTCGCACTTTTTGGTATTTATATTGTTCGCAAAAGCGCGTTTTGTACATACGAAGCTTATCAAGCCACAAAAGCGATTCTTATTGCGGCTATCAGTGGATCGGCCATCGCTTTATTAGTATTAGTATTTGGATAGTAAGTGGGTTAGGCGGGATAATCATCCCGCCTTTTAATATCTTGATTATTTTACAATTTACAATGTCTGTAACCGCATACGATCGTTACCAGATACGGATACATTAAAGATGGCTACTATACCTCAATAATCACTGGAAGCACCATCGGGCGGCGTTTGGTTTTTTGGAAAAGGAATGAACCCAAGCGTTCGCGGACATTGTCGCGGACGTGAGCGTAGTTTATCGGGTGCATTTTATTGGTTGATTCCTCAACAACGCGGCGCACCAGTCCGCGGCTTTGATGCAGGAGATCCCCTGATTCTTTAAGGTAAATAAAGCCTCTGGATATAATATCCGGCGAACCCTTAACGCGTCCTGTTTGCGCGTCTACTGCCGCGATAATCACAAAGATGCCGTCTTGAGAAAGCATTCTGCGGTCTCTTAAAACTATTTCTTGCACGTCTCCTATGCCGAGGCCGTCTACCATAACATAAAACGCGTCTACGGTTTTATCCGTGACCACTACGTTGTTTTTGCCGAGTTCCGCGACCTGGCCATTATCCATTAAAATAATGCGTTCCCGGCCAATCCCGATTTTTTGCATAGTTTGGATATTTGCCGCTCGTTTAAAATAGAAGCCATGAATCGGAATAATAAATTTTGGCTTACAAATTTTCGCGACTATGGCTAAGTCGTCGCTCGGCGCGTGGCCCGAGGAGTGGATGTCGAGGTCATTGTTAGTGATAACCACGGCGCCTTGGCGCGTAAAATTATCTTTAAGCGTTTGCACGCCGCGCTCATTGCCCGGAATGACGGAAGATGAAAAAATAATCGTGTCGCCCGGCTTAATATGTATGTGTTTGTGTTCGCTGTTCGCGATGCGCATTAGGCCTGCGTTTTCTTGCCCCTGCGCGCCGGTTGAAAGAATTAATATTTTATCATCCTTATGCTTGTTGATTTCTTCAACCGGGATAACTGTGCCGGGTTTATATTTAATGTAGCCGAGCGATTTCGCGATCTCCAGATTGTCTTTCATGCTCCTCCCATTAATAATAACTTTCCGCCCCAAATTCTCGGCAATTTTTATAATTTCCGCCAAACGGGTAATCATGGAAGAAAAAGTAGAGAGAATAATACGGCCTTTCGCTTCCAAAAAGGTTTTTTCAAGATTGGTCTCAACTAATTTTTCCGACACCGAATGTCCCTCGAAATCGGCGTTAGTGCTGTCTAAAAATAACGTATGAATGCCGAGTTTGGAAAGCCGTTCAAATTCCTGAATGTTTTGCACGGTGTCTTCCTGATCATAATCAAGCCTGAAGTCGGCAAAGTGTACCATGAGGCCTGCAGGCGTGTGGAGCGCCACTCCGGTAGTATCGGGTACGGTATGGCTTACGCCGAAAAATTCCGCCGTAAAGTGCTCGGAAAGTTTTACGGTGTCGTGGTTTTTGATTTCTATAAAACGCATTTTTGGAACGTTCGGCATCTCGCTTAAGCGTTTTTGGAGCATTTCTCTAATGAGCCGCGTGCCGTAAATCGGCGGGTTGCCGAGGCGCCCAAGCACGTAAGGGACTGCGCCGAAGTGATCATAGTGTCCGTGGGTGATCAAAAGCGCGCTGATATTTTTCTTTTTCTTTTCAAGATAGCCGGTGTTGGGAATAATCCAGTCCACGCCCGGTGTTTCTTCTTCTGGAAACTGAATGCCCATATCAATGATTACAATTTCATCATTGTATTCAAAAAACGAACAATTGCGGCCGATTTCTTCCAATCCACCCAAGGGGACGTAATAAACCGTGTCGCGTTTGAGGATTTTGGAGCGGTCCTGCGATTCATGGCCGGTGAGAGACCCTTCTTTAAAAAATTTGCGGTTTGAGGTCGGATTGTGGCGAACAACAAAATGCGCGCCGTGGTCGGAGCGGCCGCGCTGGCCGGAACGGCCGGAAGTTTTTTGCGCCGTGTGCGTGATCGGCGCGTCGTTTAATGTCCTAATTCTCGGTCTTGGATTGTATTCTTGTCTCGGTGGCATATTTTTTATTTAATTTTTATAATATTAGCTGATAAGTTTTTTGCCCCAGAGAGGATTCGAACCTCTAACCCTTGCGGGATACGGTTCTGAGCCGTACGCGTATTCCAGTTCCGCCACTGGGGCTTGTTTAAATTTCTTTATAAAGTTTTTCTATTGTTAATAAATCCATATATTTTTGCGGATTTACTAGCCAATCGAGTTTTTCTGGAGTTTCGCGCAGATTCCAAATCGGATGCTCTTTATCGTTTTTAATCCCGAGCTCCGGCAAATCGCGGAGTTTTAATTTTTTAATTTCCGGAACTGATTTGTAATTTGGATTTTTTTCAAACTCTATATTTCCACCGTTATCTAGGACATAATAGCATCCGCCGTGAAAGTTAGAAAAAGGCTGGTAGTCGTAATCAACCAAGCCTATCCAATTTGCCAGAGTCAGATCGCGCTCGCCGACGTTGATGGAAAGATGCCCGAACCCGGGAGGCATTACGGCCTTTTCTCCTGCAGACACCTCCACAATATATGCTTCGCTGATTTCAGCCTGGTCGTTGCCGATTTTTTGAAGCAAAAAATACGCGCGCCCGTCCAAAACCTCGTAAAGCTCGGGATAAATTCCTTTGTGGTAATGCCCGAAAGTTTTCGCGAACTCCCCGCCGATTTTATTTTGCGGAATTTTTGCAATATCATATCTTGCTTTTCCGCCGATAATTTCCAGATTTCTAAAAACCGTGTAGTAGATTTCGTTTTTTATAGCTTCCGCCGGGCGCATAAGCACGGGCTTCATGTCATAGGCCATTCTTTTGGAAATATCCGGTTTCTTCATCCTTAATTTAAAAATATTTTCCATATATAGTCTTTTTTAAAATACCATTTGTGAATTTCAGAAAATCTGTCAGAACCGGTATTAACGCTTTTTATATCAATACCCTTGAGGTCTGGCGGCGTAGCATACATAAAATATGGAGAGAATAAAAATATTGCCGGGAGATCCCTGCGGATTTCTCGATGGATATCGCCATACAGCTTCGCTTTTTTTTCAGTGTCCTTTGTGGCGCGGACTTCTTCCAGCGCTTTGTCCACGCGGGAGTTGGCGTAAAGAGCAATATTATATCCCGGGTGCGTTCTTTGGCTGGAATGCCAAAACGCGAACGGATCCGGATTTTCGCCTATGACTTCCTCTCCGTAAAGAAAGGCGTCGTATCTTCTCGGGCCGATTACGCTTTGCTCCAAATTTCCCACCGGAAATGTTTTAAGCTCAACTTTAAAGCCTACTGATGTCCACATATTTTTTAAAGTTTCCGCGATGTCCAAAAGTTCAGGGGTTTTAACAGTTGTCAGAGTAAAAGCCACTTCTTTTTTCTGCTTGCTTAAAATCGCGCGCGCCTCGTCAGGATCATAAATGTTTTCATCTGCCGGGCGGGGAAGTGGCCCGTCAATAACCGTGCCGTAGCTCATTAGGATTTTTTCAACAAGCCCCTTTTTGTCGGTAGCGAGATTTAGCGCCCTTCTGATATCCTGAGAGGCGAAAGCCTTGTTTGATCCTTGGTTTAAAAACACCGCGATGATTCTTTTGAGCGAGATTTTATTGATTTTTTCGCCCTCGCTTATCTTAGATATGTTTTTCGGCGATATCGCGCCCAAAGAATCCAGCGCTCCGCTTGAAAAATCTCTCATCGCCCTTTCTTCGTCGGGGTAGAAGTATAAAATAACGGTTTTGATATGCGGCTTTCCCAGAGAGAAATATTTATTTGCTTGGGTTTTGATTGACACGATAGACCCTTGGGAATCTTTTCTTACCGAGGTAATTTTATAAGGCCCCGCGCCTACCGGATCCGTGTTTAACGCCGCGAAAGATGTTTGAGAGGGCGGTATATTTTTCCAGAGATGTTCCGGCAAAATTCCTAAAGTAAGATTTTCCAAAAAAGGAGAGTAGGGTTTATTTAAATGAAAGTTTATGGTTTTTTCGTCCACTTTCTCGATCTCTACGCCTTCCCAGCTCGCTCGTTTCGGACTTTGGACAAGCGGATTTTTCGCGAGACTTACGGTAAAAACGATATCGTCAGCGGTAAGGCTTTTCCCGTCAGACCAGTAAAGTTTATTTTTAAGGGCGATTTTGTAATTTAGGCCGTCCGGAGATATTTCATATTTTTCGGCAAGCGCTGGGGCGACTTTTCCTTCGCTGTCGTATCTAAAAAGTCCGGAGTAAACAAGCTCAACCATATCGCGGTCGGCATCTGTTTGCGCCAACAGCGGATTTATAAATCTGGGGCTGCCGATAATGCCCTCGCGGAGCGTGCCTCCGAAAGCCGGCACCTCAACTCCGAATTTTTTATTTATTTCGGAAAGAATGCCCAAAAAAGATACCAACGCGATTAGCGCCAGCACCAAAAGCGCGAAAATTTCTGCTTTTAAAGTCATTCGGATTATTTAGCCGTTAACAAGATTGATTAAAGCAAGTATTGTAAATAATACCGCCAAAATTATTGTTGCCCAAAAGAGACTTTTTTCAAGGCCTCTTTTTGACCTGTATATTTGCCCGGAGCCGCCGAAAGCGGAGCCTAGGCCGACGCCTTTTTGCTGAAGTAAAATAGCCGTAACCAATAGGACGGCAACCCCGATTTGTACCAAGAGGAGTAAATTGCTCATTTATTTAAGGTTAGCATGCCACGAAAAGGCAGTCAATAGGCAAAGAAAAAAGCTGCTGGATTATACTTGCAGCTTTTGAGTGCTTGATTTCCGTCTACATAATCATGTTGACAACATCTGCCCCTTGGCATAAATCTGGACAAGCGTACATAAAACCATTGAATGCCCAAGCCGTTCCCGCATTAATGTGCTTTGCTTGTATATCGACCGGTAAATCCTTAAGATTAAACGTTTTCAATGGTTTCCCGCATTTATCACACCGATAAATGAGAATAAATAATTTTCTTGTTAGCCAGTGCTTTGCGAAAAAACGATTTATTTTTTCCGAAAGCTTAAGAACTTCATTGTGATCCACGTTTTTTCTACCACTTCCTTCTTTATCCCTTTTTATCCCTTTCTTTCGCATGCACTGACGAAGCTCAATTAAATCGCCCATTATTAGAACCTTCCTTTGTTTAG
>CAYIFM010000044.1:0-5724 GCA_964362705.1 uncultured Candidatus Saccharibacteria bacterium
TTCTTGCCGCGCTCCTCAACATCCGATGTTTTTTGGGATTTAACATCGGATGTTTCCCCGCGCGGCACCAAAACAGAAAGCGCAGTGTCCGTACATAATCCTTCATACCACATGCCAATATCCAGCCCAACAATGTCTCCATTTTTTAAAATTCTATCGGACGGCAGGCCGTGCACCACTTCGTCGTTTATGGAAACGCAAAGCGAGCCCGGATACGGCATTGGCGCGCCTATAACTTTATAACCTTTAAAAGAAGGAGTCCCGCCGGCTTTTAAAATCAGCTTCTCGGCCAGATCGTCAAGCTCCCTCGCGGAAACCCCGGCAATCGCGTGACGCGCGAGCGCATTTAAAATAGCGGCAAGTTTCTTGCCGCCTTCGCGTAAAATTTCCAGCTCTTTTTGATTTTTTATAATCATAAGCCTATCGCGCGAGCCAAATCTTTATGGACTTTCTCAATCGATTTCTCACCGCTTATGCCTTTTAAGATTTTTTCTTTCCTAAAATAATCCAGAACGGGAACCACATAATCTCTGAATTCCCGAAGCCTGGACCTGATTCCTTCCCGACTGTCGTCTTTTCTTTTAATAAGTTCCCCGCCGCATTTATCGCATTTTTTGACCTTTTTCAGCTCTTCAGCGGAAAAAATTTTTCCGCATTTCTCACACTGCTTGCGGTGAGACAGCCTATATAAAGCTTCTTTGTCGGAAAGCTTAATTTCAACAGGGTAAAGCGCGAAACGTTCCGCGGCATCCGGCCAATTTTTGAAAAATTCGCGGATTAGCCATGCTTCTGCCAGCTTTCTCGGGCTTCCTGTAAAAACTATGCCCTTTATTTTTTTGGGATTTCGCACAAAATCCATCAGAGGCGCTTTCCATTGGCAAGCCATCGGAAGGGTAGGAATAAATTTCCCTGCGTTGATTATTTTTTGAATCTCCGTCACTTCATACCACTCTATGGAACCTTTTTTTAGTTTCGGCAAAAGCTCGCGGAGCCCACGCAAAATAGCGCCGGAATTAATCATCTCAAATCCGTGCTCTTTGATTAAAATCTCGGCCTGCGTGTCTTTCCCGCCGCCGGATTTGCTTAGAAGCAAAACAACGGGTTTTTTAACTTTCATATACCAAGCTTATAACAAATTCTCTACCAAATCTACCATTCTACTCGTACTCGCGCAAGGAAAGCTGGCTCTGGACAAGTTTGGCCGTTTCCAGCACGACAGAAACCACAATAAGAAGCGCCGTTCCTCCGATGGTGAGTGTTGTGATGCCTGTAAGGGCTTGTAAAATCAGAGGCAAAACGGCAACGGCGCCCAAAAAGAGAGCGCCGACCAACGTAATGCGGCTGACGATTTTGTGCAGATAATCAGCGGTTGATTGCCCAGGCCTTATCCCCGGCACAAACGCTCCCGACTGCTGAAGATTTTTGGCAATAGCTTGCGGGTCAAATGTTACCGCCGTATAAAAATACGTAAAAAGAAAAACTAAAATAAAATAAGCCGCGGCATAAGGCCATGAACTGCTTAGAAAATTTATTACAAAAGACGCAGCGGTCCGCAAAATAGCGATGGAAGAAGACACGAAAAAGTTGGCGACCATCTGCGGAAGCAAAAGTATGGACAGAGCGAAAATAATCGGGATAACGCCGGCTTGGTTTACTTTGAGCGGCAAATAAGTATTTGTGCCTCCGTACATTTTCATCCCTCTTATGCGCTTCGCGTAATAAACCGATATCGGGCGATCGCCCTCGGAAATAATCACAACCGCGGCCACGGTTATTATGGCTACTGCCAAAAAAGACAAATAAGTAGGAAGCTGGGCATAGTCAAAAGTTGCCAAAGTCTGCCGCAAATCGGAAGGGAACTGCGAAACAATTCCGGCAAAAATCAAAAGAGAAACACCATTGCCGATAGAATATTCGGAAATAAGCTCGCCAATCCACATAAGTAAAATTGAGCCGGCGGCCACAATCATAAGATCCGCCATTTTTGTCTGCAACGTAAACTGCATAATACCCTGCCTTTCTAAGATAGTCAGAAGTCCGAAACCCTGGATCAGCGCCAAGGGCAAGGTAAGCAAACGCGAATACTGGTTAAATTTTTGGCGGCCTGCTTCCCCTTCTTCCTGATAAAGCTCCTTTAAGATTGGAAATATCATAGTTAAAAGCTGCATAATGATGGACGCTGTGATATAAGGGCCTACACCCAACATTACGATTGAAAGATTGTCCAATGCGCCTCCGGAAAAAACATTTAAAAGCCCGAAAAATTGATTAGCTTCGAAAAATTCCCGAAGCCTCACGGCGTCAATCCCGGGAACCGGAATGGAAGCCAAAAGCCGGAAGGCCGCGAAAAAAATAAAAAGAAAAAAGAGCTTTTTTCGAAGATCCGGATCTTTTAGAATCAATTTAAATTTGTCCCACATGTTTTTTTACGGACTCTGACATAAGTAAGTTTTTATCAAAACTTAATTTCTTCGTTAACCCGCCTGCCTTGCCAGCCGGCAAGCCTCCGCCTAAAATTTTAACCGGCCCCTTAAATTCAATTAAACCGCGTTCCAGAAGCAGTGCTATGGTTACTCGCTCGCCGTCTTTAAAGCTCTTCTCGAGATCGCCCAAATTAACCACCTGCGGCTTAATGTTTTCTGGATTTACTGATCTTGAGCGGCTTCGGCCGTACCCACGGCGCTTGTGAATCTTCTTTATGATATCACGAATTTGTGGGCGAATCCTCCTCCCGGAACGCGATTTTTGCCCTTTGATGCCGCGCCCAGAATAAGACCCGCGCTTCCCCCCGCGCCCGATTCTTTTAGCTTTTTTATTATCTGATTTTGTTAAATTGCGAACTTGCATAAAATTATTTTTGTTTTTGCCTTAATTGTTTTAATGCCTCCAAAGCTGCGCGGGCGTTGGTGAGTTTATTTTTAGTATGCGACAAAATTTTGGCGCTGGCGTTGCGCACGCCCACTAGCGCCAAAACGCTCCGCACCGAGCCTCCGGCAACCAGGCCCTTGCCCGACTTCGCCGGCTTCAACACAACCCTGGCGGTTTTGAATTTCGCCCTTACTTCGTGCGGAATGGAAAAATCGGCGGTCAATGGCACTTTTATCATGTTGTTTTTGGCCTGCCTCACAGCCTTTTCTATGGACAAAGCCGTATCAGCTCCTTTACCTATTCCAAATCCAACGAGGCCCAAGTGATTTCCTAAAATGATGGTCGCCCTAAAATTAAAGCGTCGGCCTCCGGCCATCACTCTGGCCACCCGTCTCAAATCAATTACTTTTTGATCGAATTCGCTTTTTTCTCTAGAAGTATTATATTTAGCCATATATTTTAAAGTTTTAATCCGCCCTCTCTGGCGCCTTCCGCGACCCGGCGAACGCGACCATGGTATCTGAATCCGCCTCTGTCAAACACCGCGCTTTTAATTTTTTTGCCTAAAGCCCTTTCCGCTAAAAGCTTCCCTGCTTCAAAAGATTTGTCCGCTTTGCTAATCTTTTTTTTGAGCTTTATTTCTTTGTCCGATATCCCTAAAATTGTTTTACCCTTTTCGTCGTCAATCAACTGTAAAAAAATATGTTTATTTGAACGAGAAACAGAAAGCCGCGGGCGGTGCGCCGTACCAAAAATTTTAGCCCGCGCCCTTCTGTGTCTTAATTTTCTTTTATTTTTCAGTTTATTCATATTTATAAATTTGTTTATTATGCGCTAGCGACAGCCTTCTTGCCCGCTTTGCGCCTAATTACTTCGCCGAAATAATGAATGCCCTTTCCCTTGTAAGGCTCCGGAGGTTTCTGCGACCGAATTTTCGCGGCGATCTCGCCGACCCGTTCTCTGTCAGCGCCGCTTACCATTATAGTATTTTTCTCGGCCTTAAAAGAAATCCCATCCGGCGCGGCAATTTTAATGGGATGCGAAAACCCTAAAGAAAGAATCAGATTTGGGCCATCCATCTGAACCTTATATCCCACGCCTTCTATCTCTAATTTCTTCGCGTACCCGTTCTTAACTCCCTCAACACAATTTTTAAAAAGCGCCGCGGTAGTCCCCAATATTGCATAGGCTTCTTTGGGAGTGTTTTTCTTCAAACTTATTTGTATCCCATCGGCCCCTTCTTCTATGTTTACATAGCTTGAAAAGTTTTTTTTCAAATCGCCTTTCGGGCCTTTAAAAATCCAAAAGTCTCCTTCGTGTTTTGCGATAATACCCTCCGGAATTTTTATTGCTTTTTTGGCCAGTCTAGACATAGTTTTACCAGATTTCAAATAAAATTTCTCCGCCGATCTTTTCAGCTCTGGCTTCTTTATCGGTTTTAAGCCCCTTTGGCGTAGAATACACGGCTAAACCGAGGCCTTTGCGCACAGAATAAATTTTGCGGTATCCTCGATAAACTCTTTTTGAAAGCTTAGAAATTCTCTTCGCCTCGGAAATTTTGGGCGCTCCGTCTTCGTATAGCAAATTAATCTCAAGAATTTTACTGGTTTTTCTGCTGTGCTTTTCCACCGAACCGATCCATCCAGAGCGTTGCAAAATTGCGGCAATCTCGTCTTTAATTTTAGAATAAGGAAAAGACACGGCTTCTTTTTTGGCAGCCTGGGCATTTTTAATTCTTACTAACATGTCCGCAATTGGATCTGTCATAATACTAATTACTAATTTTTACGAATATACTAATAATCATTGAATTTCAGGCCGATTAGCCTTTTTATAAACTCTAATTAACAAAATTAGCCACACTACAACAAGAAAAATATCACCTATAATATTCTTATGGCCAATCCATAGTGGAAACGGTAGTGAAAATTTAGGTTCTTCTGCAAGTTTAACCATCCATTGCCATGTTAAGCTATCGTAAACTATGATAACGGTACCTGTCCAAAATATAATTTTTTCCCAAATTTTCATAATAAGGCTTTAAATAATATTTAAAATTCTTCTAAATTTAATGCCACTCGGTGTAAATTGCGCAAGAATTCCAAGTTTTAGACCCGTGGCTTTTAAGTAAGCATAAATTTGATCAATGTTGCTTTTGGCAACTCGTTCGCCTCGCTTCAATTCCAACACAATCTTATCATCTATAAGGAAATCTAGGAAATAATTCCCGATTTTCTCATTTTTAAACTTTAATGGAACAGGAAATTGTTCTTTATAATTTAATCCGGCAAATTTTAACGCGACCGCAGTAGCGTTCTCATAATATTTTTCTTGGTATCCGTAACCCAGCTGATTATAAACATCAAATAAAATGCCGATAATTTTATAGCTTAACTCCGGATATATTAAATCTGTTCTTATTTCTTTTTTCATATTCGTATATTCGTATGGGATTCGTAATTCGTACTCGTTACCATGAAGATTTTCTAATTCCGGGGATTAAGCCTTCGCTTGCTAATTCTCTAAAACAAATCCGGCAAAGGCCGAAATCGCGCATATATCCTCTTTTTCTCCAACACCGGAAACAGCGCCTTACGACCCGGCTTTTAAATTTCGGGGGCTTAAGCGACCTTACGTAAGTAGATGTTTTGGCCATATTATTTTTTCTCCAAAGGGAAGCCCAGTAAATTGAGAAGCAGTATGGCCTCCTCTCTCTTTTTCGCGCCGGTGACAACAGTAACCTCAAAACCGAAAATATTTCTTACGTCTTCTCCCACCATCTCAGGAAACACTATATGCTCCTTTATGCCTATTGTCAAATTTCCGGCGTGGTCTATGGCTTTTAAAGGAATGCCT
>CAYIFM010000045.1:0-5430 GCA_964362705.1 uncultured Candidatus Saccharibacteria bacterium
GGGACACATAGACTTTTTCCAGAACAACGTTTTTTTCAGAAACACCTGGAGTGACGATTTTTGCGGCGAGGCTTTGGCCGACAAACGGCTTATCAATAAAATCCGCGATGAGCTCGGAGCCGAGAGAAGGTGGGTTGATTACGTGATCGAATTCGCGAGATCCGCCGATAATTTGGTGGGCTTCTACGCGGAGCTTGCGGAAACCGATAGCGCCGGTATGCGCGATCTTTTCGGCGCATGCTCCGAAAAAGCAGATTTTTATTTCGGAGATTTTTTGAAACTGCGCTGCGAAGAAAAAACCGTGGAGATGAAATTGTATTACGAAGAAATAGAGCGCTATAACAGGTACATAAAACAATTCGGCCAGAAGCAGGGAGACGCGATTTTTTTCAACGATTCTGATTTCAGGAGCAAGTTTCCGGAATTCAACAGCGTTTTTGAAAAAAGAAAAAAAGAAGCAAAGCCGAAAACAAAAGACATCCTGCATCATCTTATTGAGCGCTCAGCTTTTATCAACGAAGACGAAAACAAATGGATGAAAGACGTGCTCGGCGTGGTCAGGAGAACGTCGCTTTACTTCCAACCGCAAATCAGGACGAGAATTGCCAACGAAGGATGGGCGAGTCTCTGGCACGAAAGGATGTTTATACCGGACGAAAGAATTAAGTCCCACGAGGTAATTTTTGCCATAGTCAATTCCGGCGTATTGGCGGATCCGAGAATCGGGTTGAACCCCTACATTACCGGCAAGCGCCTTCTTGAGTTTATTGAAACGCTCGCGCGGCAGGGAAAATTTTCCTACGAATATCAAATGATAAAAGACACGGAGCAAAGAAAGCGTTTTGATAAAAAATTAGGAGAAGAGTACGGCAGAAAGGCTTTGTTTGAAGCAAGGCGCAATCTTGATGACTCCATGCTGGTGAATTGTCTTTCAGACGACGATTTTCAGGACTTCGTTGATCAGCATAAGCTTTTTGTGGCCGGAGCGCGTTTTAATCCGGAAAAATTTATCATGGAAATCTACATCAAGTCCAAGAGCGGCAAGGAGTATAGGCAAGAGCTTAATAAAAGCTTATATCACCCGCCTTACGTCTTAATAAACGAAGAAAAGGAAAAAGACGGCGAGTTTTATCTCGACCATGTGTTTGAAGGAAGAACTCTTGTGACCAGATACATACCGCAGGTTTTGGCGGGGCTGTCGTATCTCTGGGGCGGAAGGGTAAGCCTTGAAACAACGGAATTCGAAATCGAAGGAGGAAATTCTATGGCAGCCCTTCGAGATCCCGAAGACGCGATTGAATACAGAAAATTAAGAGTGCTTTATACCTGCGAAAATAAAAATTTAAGCAGATCTGTTTTGAGGAAGGAGGAATAATTATGGGCGATGCCAAACAAGCTTTGGAGTTTTTGAAGCACGAAGTTGAAAACAAAGAGAAAAAAACAATTTTGAGCTTTGACCAGTTCTTGGGAGAGGCGAGGAAAGACCCTCAAAGAGTTTTGCGAAATATTTTCCAAAGGTTCCACGATATGGTCAAAAGTTACGTCGGCGAGGGGAAAAATGAGTATCCGGATGACCCTGAAAATATAGGCTTTGTCGAGTATGACTGCTCGAAAGTTTTTGTTCAAGGCGCGGATAATCCTTTCTTTCCCGACAGGCTTTTCGCCAATAGATTCGTCAGGCAAATAGAGGCGTTGAAACAGGGATCCCAGCAGAACCGGATCTATATTTATGAGGGGCCCCAAGGATGCGGTAAAAGCACTTTCTTGAATAATCTTTTGAGGGCATTCGAGGGATACAGCGATACAAAAGAAGGACAGACTTTTGAAATTTTCTGGGACATAAAGATAAATGAGAGGACGCTGGAAGTTCCTTGTCCCAGCCACGATTACCCGATTTTGCTGATTCCGCAAAATTACCGCTCCGGCTTTTTAGACACATTGTTGTCCGTGGACACGGAGGCGTCGAAACAGTTTAAGGACAGGCTTTTCCAAGAAAAAGAATATGAATGGATATTTAAAGGGGAAGCATGCACGATCTGCAAATCCCTTTTCTGGGCTTTGTTTGATAAGCTTGGCTCTCTGGACCAGGTTTTGAGCATGGTAAAAGTCCGGCCTTATAAATTCGACAGGCGCCTTGGCGAAGGCATCAGCGTCTTTAATCCTGGGGATAAGCCGCCGAAAGAAAACCATTTAAACGACAGGCGGATTCAGGAGAAGCTTGATCAGTTTTTTGGAGGCAATGTCGTAAAATACTGGTTTTCGCGGCATGCTCGGACCAATAACGGCATTTACGTTTTGATGGACATAAAATCCAACAACGAAGAAAGGCTATTGGAGCTTCACAATGTTATTTCGGAGGGCGTTCACAAAGTCATTGACGTAGAGGAGCGAGTTCATTCGCTTTTCTTCGCCTTGATGAATCCCGAGGACAAGAAAAAAATAGAGGATTTCAAGGTAGAGTCATTCCAAGGAAGAATCCAGTACAATATAATCCGTTACGTGATGGATGTGCCGACGGAAGTCAATATTTACCGCAGTATTTTCGGCGGACAGATCGATAAGTATTTCCTCCCGAGAGTTCTGGATAATTTCGCCAGAGTGGTAATTTCCTCGCGGATGAACCAGGCTTGTCAGCCGCTCCAAGAGTGGATTCCTAATGTTGCAAAATACAACAGATATTGTGACGAATCAGGACTCCTTTTGAGAATGTCAATATACGGAGGAATCATTCCATCGTGGCTGTCGGAAGAAGATAGGAAAAGATTCACGGTGCAAGTAAGGCGGAAGCTAATCGCGGAAGGCGAAAACGAAGGAAAAGAGGGACTGTCGGGCAGAGATTCAATAAGGCTCTTCAGCGAACTCGCCAGCCGTTACAGCGGGAAGCCCAATTTGATCAGCATGAGCAATGTCACGGATTTCTTTAAGCACAAAATGGGCCGCGACCAGCGGGACAAGCATATACCGAAAAACTTCATACAGTCTCTTGTTAACTGGTATGATGATACGGTTTTAAGCGAGGTGAAAGAGTGTCTTTATTTCTACAATAAAGAGAAGATTGCGGAAGATATTTTGCATTACCTTTGCGCGGTTAACTACGACATCGGTACCAAAGTGAAGTGCAAATTTACCGGCAAGGAGATAGAGGTTACCGTTGAATTTTTAAAGCTGGTCGGGGCTTACGTGGTTGGGCGAGAAATGAATAATAAGTTCGCGTTAGATTACGCCCGGGATATTCAAAAAAAATATGCCGAGATTCTGGCGCAGGATCGGGAAGCAAACATAACTGAATCGGAACTATACAAAGAGCTTTTCGCCGCCTATGTCAAAAATTTAAAAGAGAAAGCGCTTCAGCCGTTTCTCAAAAACGAGAATTTCCAAGAGACAGTCAAGGCTTTCGGAACAGAAGCGTTTGAGACTTTCGACACCCGATTGAAAGAACATGTTGTTTACATGATCGATAATCTGAAAAGCAAATTTGGCTATACCGAGCAAGGGGCGAAAGAAATTTGCCTTTACGCGATAGACCAAAAGTTATCAGAAAAGTTTTCTTAACCCCGACGCAAGGTCGGGGTTTTTTCTTTCGCGATTTTGCGCTATTCTAGAACCTGTCAAATGCATACTGATAAATACTATCTCAAGCTTGGATTTTCGCCCGATCTTCAAGGAATCGATCGGGCGATTTACCGCGCTTTGGAGATTTTCCCGGGGGCCTTGGCGTGGGCAACTCTTTCGGGCATGGTTTTGGCTTCTTATTTTGTTCCGGTGTACGCGGCGTTTTTTATAATATTTTTTGATCTTTACTGGCTCATAAAAACGGTTTTTTTATCGCTGCATTTGCGGGCTAACGCCAAAAGAATGCAAATGCATCTTGAGATTGATTGGCAGGAACGTCTAGGGCGTTTGCGTTGGGAGCATCTTTGGCAGTTGGTTATTTTGCCCATGTCCAGGGAAAGATATGAAGTGGTGGAGGGGTCGGTCGAGGCTATTTTAAAAAGCGTTTGGCCAAAAGAGCGGATGATTTTAGTTTTGTCTTACGAGGAGAGATTCGTGGGTCGCGGCTTAGAAGTTGTAAATAAAATTTATGAAAAATACAAAGGCAATTTTCCCAATTTTTTAGTTACTATGCATCTTAAAGATTTGTCCGGCGAGATCCCCGGCAAGGGAGCCAATGAATCTTGGGCAGCCAAGGAGGCGAAAAAACTTTTTATTGATCCCAAAAAAATTCCCTACGAAAACATAATTGTTTCTTCTTTTGATATTGATACTCAAATTTATCCCCAATATTTCGAGTGTTTGGCGTGGAATTTTTTAACCGCAGCCAGTCCCGCGAAATCTTCCTATCAGCCCGTGCCGGTTTTCAATAATAATATTTGGGATGCTCCTGCGCTTTCCAGAGTTGTCGCGACATCCAGCACTTTCTGGCAGATGATGCAGCAGGAGCGGCCGGAGCGGCTTACAACTTTTTCTTCGCACTCTATGAGCTTTAAAACTTTGGTTGACTTTGATTTTTGGCAGACAAACATCGTTTCCGAAGACTCGCGGATTTTTTGGAATTCTTTGCTTTTATATGACGGCCAGTACGAATCAATTCCGCTTTCTTACCCTGTTTCCATGGATGCTAATTTGGCTCCGACTTTTTGGCGCACGGTAAAAAATGTTTATAAGCAACAGCGCCGCTGGGCGTGGGGAGTAGAAAATTTTCCTTACGTTGTTTTCGGTTTTTTAAAAAACAACAAAATTCCGTTTCAAAAAAAACTTTACTACACATTTAATATGATAGAGGGGTATTGGTCTTGGTCTACCAACGCGATTTTGCTTTTCGCTTTGGGCTGGCTCCCCGTTCTTTTGGGAGGGAAAGAATTTAACACCTTGGTTTTGGCGTATAATCTCCCGACCATTACCCGCGCGATTATGACTTTCGCGATGGTGGGGCTCGTAACTTCCGCCATGATTTCAATGCAGCTTCTTCCTCCGCGCCCTCCGCATTACGGTCGGCTTCGCGCCGCCAGTATGGTTATGCAATGGATTTTAGTGCCCTTTACCGTTGTCGTTTTCGGCGCGATTCCGGCGTTGGAGGCGCAAACCCGTTTGATGTTGGGAAAATACCTAGGCTTTTGGATAACGCCGAAGCATAGGAAATAATCACTCAAAATGCAGGGGTTCCTTTTGGAGCTCTTTTACTTTGTTGTTCAACATTGAATGTTTGACAAGTGAATTTGATTCGATAATGGCGCGGGCTTCGGCGCGGGCGGCTTCCACCATTTTTAAATTGCGCAAAGCTTCCATACCGATGTCGGAGATGCCCCATTGCTTTTTGCCGGTAAGCTCGCCGGCCCCGCGGAATTCCAAATCATATTCGGCGAGTTCAAATCCGGTTTTTGCGGTGGTGAGCGCTTTGAGCCTTTTGAAAATATTCGCGGAGTATGACCC
>CAYIFM010000046.1:0-5365 GCA_964362705.1 uncultured Candidatus Saccharibacteria bacterium
GGCAATGGGAAAGATCGGCACGGAGGTAGCGAAAGAAGCTTCGGATATTGTGCTTCTGGATGACAACTTCGGAAGTATTATTTCTGCAGTAGAGGAAGGGCGAAGTATTTATAAGACGATCAAAAAAGTGATTCTCTATCTTTTTTCCACCAGTTGGGGAGAGGCGTTGACCATCACCGGCGCGCTTATCCTGGGTTATCCTCTCCCCCTTTTGCCGGCGCAGATTATTTGGCTCAACTTTGTAACCGATGGCTTCCTTGATGTGGCTCTCGCCATGGAGCCCAAAGAAGAAGGACTGCTCCGTGGCAACTTTGAACGGCCAAAAAAGTATCTTGTTGACAAACTTATGGCGCAGAGAATGTTTATCATGGCTGCCACGATGATGATCGGAACACTTTTTCTTTTCAAAGGATATTTCGAAACAGATCTCGCCAAGGCATGGACAATATCGTTGACAACGCTCGCCGTGTTTCAGTGGTTTAACGCATGGAACTGTCGGCACGAATCAAAATCCATTTTCCGAATGAACCCATTTTCTAATAAATTCTTGGTGGGGGCGACGCTTATTATTATTTCCTTGCAACTTTTAGTAATTTATAATCCGCTCATGCAGAAGTTTTTACGCACTTCACCCTTAGAGTTTTCGGATTGGCTTTTAATTCTGCCTGTCGCGGCGACAATCATTTTGGCGGAAGAAATCAGAAAGTTTTATTACCGCGGAGGTTTAAAGAAGCCATTAACCGGATGATTTATAAAAAAGCAATCCTATATTTTTTTATTTTTATCACCGGCTTTATCGGCATAAGTTTTTGGAGCGCGTGGCTGGTAACGCATCCGGCGCGCATTGAAAGCGGGCTTACCCCCCAAAATTTTAATTTGCTTTTTGAGGAAATCGCGCTTACCACGAAGGACAATATATCAATTGTCGGATGGTTTATTTCTGCCAAAATTTCTCCAAAACAAAAACCGGCGCTTGTAATTTTACACGGCTACCCTGCGGAAAAGGGAGACATGCTTTTTATTGCCAGCACCCTTCAACCAGATTTCAACATTTTTTTGATTGATTTCCGCTATTTTGGAAAATCTGGCGGATCATTCACAACCCTTGGGACCAAAGAGCGTTTTGATTTGGAAGCCGCGATCGATTTTCTTGAGTCGCGCGGATTTAAAAGAGTCGGCGTCCTCGGATTTTCTCTGGGGGGCGCCACAGCGATTTTGCAGGCCGAGCAGGATTCCAGGATTGCCGCTGTGGCCTCCTATGCGTCGTTTGCGGACCTTACGCTTCTTGGCAAAGACGCGTACGCCCACATCCCGATTATTCGCGAGGCGCTTATCCCTCTTATGAAATTCTGGATGCAAGTATTGTGGGGCGTTGACACGGCGCACTCACCGAGGGAAGCGGCAGAAAATCTTGCAACGCCGATTCTTGTGGTTCATACTAAACAAGACGAACAAATACCATTTCATCACGCAGAACTTTTAAGAGAAGCGTTAGAAAATAACCAGCGCGCCGAATTTTATTTCCCGGAAACAGGCCTCCACGGAGAATTGCCGGCAGATTTCGAAAAACGGGTAAAAGAATTTTTTATGAAGCATGACTTGAGATGATGGAACCAAAAAGAACTACAATTAAAAAAGCGATTGGGATAATGCTTATGATTATCGGCTTGTTTGCCTTGGCGACTCCTTTTACGCCCGGCTCGTGGCTTATTTTTGTAGGTTTAGAATTTTTTGGCTTTCGCATTTTGTTTTTGGACAAATTAAAGGCATGGTTTAGCGGCAAACAAAAGTATGATTGATTCGCTCATTGGTTTTGATCTTGTTGCGATTATAAAATCGGTCGGGTATATCGGTATTTTTGCCATTATTTTCGCCGAGTCCGGGCTTTTTGTCGGATTTTTCCTGCCGGGTGATTCCTTGCTTTTTACCGCCGGTTTTTTGGCGTCGCAAGGGTTTTTGAATATCTGGCTTCTTTCCTTGCTCACTTTTTTGGGAGCCATTTTGGGAGAT
Source organism: uncultured Candidatus Saccharibacteria bacterium (assembly GCA_964362705.1). Classification (GTDB taxonomy): domain Bacteria; phylum Patescibacteriota; class Minisyncoccia; order UBA11713; family 2-01-FULL-45-33; genus CAYIFM01. Next base: position 2,011 of record CAYIFM010000046.1, read on the forward strand.
AATTTCGGCTATGTTTTTGGCAAGAAAGTCGGGCCGGCGATTTTTAAGCGCGAAGATTCATGGTTTTTCCATAAAGACCACTTGGAGCGCGCGAGGGTTTTTTATGAAAAACACGGAGCAAAGACTCTTGTGCTCGCGCGCTTTTTGCCGATTGTCCGAACTTTCGCGCCGATTTTGGCAGGAATAGGCAGGATGCATTACCAAACTTTCTTTTTTTATAATATTCTGGGCGGCGCGTTGTGGGCTTTGGGACTAACCGGCCTCGGATATTTTTTGGGAAACGCTGTCCCGGGCATTGATAAATATTTAATTCCGATAATTTTAGTCATCATAATAATCTCAATTCTTCCTACGCTGATTCATATTTTAAGAAACAGACATTACGCGCAAAAATAAAATTAATGTTCACAAAAGTCAAACTAAACATTGTTGACCGATCGGCATAATTGTTTAGTATAAATATATGAGATCAAATAAGCCTACTATAACCGCTCTTATTCTTAAAAAACTCGCGGAAGTTGGTTATGGCACAATCGATGCTTTTTTCCCGGCAAAATATCCGGAAGCCAGGATATGGAGGCAAATTTTAGGGTTGGATAAAACTTACAAGTTTTCTAAACAGACCTTCCATTCCATACTTTGGCGGCTTCAAAAACAGAAACTTATCGAACGCGATATTAGGGGGTGGAATATTACGAAATTGGGGCGAAAATTGGTTGGAAAAGTAAAATATGCTCCGCAAGCCACTCTACCCAAAGAGGATGGCATTATTCGGCTTGTAATTTTTGATATACCAGAATATGAGAGGAAGAAACGGGTTTGGTTGCGGATAGAATTGATTGCCTGCGGCTTTAAGATTTTACAAAAAAGCGTTTGGATGGGTTATCGCCCTTTGCCGCGGGAATTTTTAGAATCAATGGAAGATTTGGGCCTACGAAAATTTATTCATATTGTCAACGTTGAACGTTCTGGCACTTTAGAAAACGTTGACTAAACATTTATAACGATCGGACGAAAGTGTTTAATATTGTTTTTGGATTTGTGCAATGTTAATGTAACAGCATGATAAGAATTTTAGTTATCAACGCTTCTCCTAAAATTAGAGGTAACACTGGCGATCTTTTGGAAATCTTTAAACGCGAGGTTAAAGATTTGGGCGAAAAAATAGACACACTGGATATTTATAAAGAAAAAATAAGGCCGGTAAGTGGCAAGCTTGGGCAAAAATTAAGAAAAAACTACCCAAGATTTTTGAAGAAGGTTATTGAAGCCGATGGAATTATTATCGGAACCCCTACATACTGGTTTAATGTCCCTGGGCAACTTAAAAATTTTATTGATCAACTCACTACTTTAGAAGAAAACGGGTTTTTATTAGAAGGAAAAGTTGCGGGATTTATAGTTTACGCTCCTCAGGGGGGCAGTACGAATGTTCTTTCTTGCCTTGCGCTCACGGCTTCTCATATGGGCATGGTTCTTCCTCCTTATTCACTATTTTTTGATGATGGCAGAAAGGACAAGTGGGTTAAAGACGACATTAAGCTTTTGGCAAAGAATATGCTTTTACAGATTAAAGCTCAAAAGGGTTTTGATATTAACTGGGGTTATGACAAATAAAAAAGAAACCCTGGAAAATTTAAAAAAAGAAATGGAGCAAAATAAATCTCTCCCGCTTTATGGCGCGGCGAATTTGGTTTTTGGTGAAGGGAATCCGGAGGCGGACGTGATGTTTATCGGAGAAGCCCCCGGGTTTCACGAGGACAAATTTACGCGCCCGTTTGTGGGACAAGCCGGAAAACTTTTGGATAAGCTTTTTGTTTTGATTAATTGGCCGCGCGATTCTGTTTATATTACAAACATTGTTAAACGGCGTCCGCCAGAAAACCGCGATCCTTTGCCGGAGGAGATCGAGGCATACAAGCCTTACTTAAAAAAACAAATTCAAATTATTGATCCGAAAATCATCGCGACCTTGGGAAGATTCGCCATGAATTATTTTCTTCCCGATTTTAAGATTTCTCAAAGCCACGGCAAAGGCGTCATATTGCGCGGGAAAATTATTTACCACTTGTATCATCCAGCCGCCGCGCTCCGCGCCACGGCGATTCTCAAAGAACTGGAAACGGATTTCAAAAAACTGCCCGCATTACTAAAAAATTACGATAATGTTACTATAAAAAAGTAATGCGCATAAAAATCAATATAACCGTGAACCGAGCCGTGCAGATTATGCTTTTGTATTTAGCCGTCAGCGTCGCGGCCGATAGCTTGCTCGCGCCGCTTTTCGCGGTTTTTGTGACGGGTTATATCGCGGGGGCGACTTTAAAAACCGTGGGGTTCGCGCTGGCTATTTACGCGATTTCCAAGTCAATTTTGCAGATCCCCCTGGCAAGGTTTTTGGATAAACATAGTGGCGAGCGCGATGATTTTTACGCCTTGATCGCGGGAGCGGCGCTTATTGCTATTTATCCATTTTTGCTTTTGACTATTTCAAAGACAACCCATCTTTATCTTTTAGAAATTTTAGCAGGTTTCGGAGCGGCGTTTTTAATGGCCGCTTATTATTCGCTATTTGCCCGGCATGTTGACAAGGGCTCCGAGGGGTTTGAGTGGAGTTTGTTTAGCGTTGGCGGGCTTACAATGTCTAGCGCTGTTGGCGGGGCCATCGGAGGAATACTGGCAGATACTTTCGGGTTCCAGCCGATTTTAATCATCAACGGGTCAATAAATCTTATCGCGTTTTTTATACTTTTCAGCCTTTACCCTTTACTGGACGGCGCAAGACCCAAAGCTCTTCCTCCTTTTACGCCGATTCCAAAAAATCCGGCGACCAAACAATAAAAACTAAACCCCGGCAGCGAGGGCCAGGGTTATGACGGATTGGTTTATTTTTTATGATAAAGATCTAATTTTGGCGCGAGTAGGTGTGCGCACATTTTGACTCAAGAGAGCCGGTGGATCTTGCTTCGCCGAATGGCGAATGCGATATCCAAGTGGGTGCGCACGCTTACTTGCGCCAGCCTCGCTATAAAACGGGCAAATTTTTACCTACATTTAGTATCTCAAAAATAAACAGCCCCTGCAATGGGGGCTGTGGATATCTCCGCCAATAGGCGGATAAATTATAGAGAGGGGGATTGATCTGTCATGCCAGCAAGAGTTTTTCAAGGCAGAGCCTTGCGCTTAGCTTCTCTGCTGTTTTACCCCGATCTATTTTGTGCAGAGGGGGCATTAGGGTCCCACGAAAGGCGAATTGGCGCGGCTTACTTTGGCGCCCCGGCCAGATTGGCCTCCGCATATAACCTCCCATGGTTGATACATAAACAAACATCATTATTGTTTGCCAGCAATGCCT
>CAYIFM010000047.1:0-5159 GCA_964362705.1 uncultured Candidatus Saccharibacteria bacterium
AGAGAATGGGCAAGTCTAAATCTGAAAAGGGACAGTGTAGGAGTAAGGAAGGACGGCGCCAAAGCCACAACGAACCCTTGGATGATGGGAACTCTACAAAGGAACAACGGCTTGGGAATAAGGATAGCCTAAACTTCCACCGCTATACAGTCCAGCAGCGGGAAAAAGACGGGGCTAAGGGAGTCTCTGACCGCATATGGGATGCACACGACTTCGATTAGTTTTCAATTAGTGATTCAAGGACGAACAAAATTTCGCAGCAATTAGGGCTCCCTATGGACACCAGTTCCACCAGGAGTCCTTTTTTTGTTTGCTCTTAATTTTTTAAAATACATTCACTTATGCCGGTAGAGCCCGTGTTTAGAGTACACTCTCTGGGTGGCAGACGGCATCATAGATAGATTGCGTCATAGTACCTTACCCAACAACGAAATTCGAGGCTGGATTTTTTTTCTTAACTTCTTAGTTATCGGCATGGCCTGCTTAATCTGCGGTACTAGCGGGTTCCGAATCTACCAGGTGTATCGCTGGTTGAAGCCGCGACAAAAAAAGAAAGTGGGGCCTACAAAAAGTCCGTAGATGACGGACTTTTATTTTATCGACAAAATAAATCGTTCCAGAATTTCCTCGGCGTTTTTCGGGTTTCTGCGCAGAGCGGACTCCGCTAAAATGCCCTGCCAGTAAGCATCGGGCATTTTTTTTTGTTTTATTTTCCAAAGAAGCGGATAAATCAGGCGCTGCAAATCTTGCCCCGAGACCTCTGCTTCTTTCAAGGCAAAAAGCGCCTGGCCGAAAGGCGCCGAAACAAGTTTTTCAACAAAAGCAAAGGGTGAACCGCCGACCCCGGCATTTTTTTTAGCCAGCAACTTGTCAGATCCTAGCACCATCTTTTCCAACATATTCTCCAGCGCCCATTCGGCGCCATCGCCGGCTTCCGATATCATAATTTCCCGCTCTTCTTTGGAGAGCTTCAAGTCCAAATCGCTGGCCTTTTTTTGAAGCCACAAATCTAATTCATGCTCTGAAAGAACTTTAACTTCTTGAATTTTTTCGGAAATTTTTTTAAGCGTTTTAAGCGCCACGCTTTCTTTGTCTTTAGCCGCCGCGCTCTCCCAAAAAATAAAAATGTTCTGCGAATTTTTGAAAAGCTCCGTGCTTTCTTTTACAAATTTGAAAAAATCCGGCGCCGAGGACGCGTTCCTAAGGACAGCGAGCTTCCGTTTGTAAAAAAGAGAGTCTTGAAAAAGTTGGCTGAAGATTTCGTTAGCGCGCTGGCCTAACTCTTCTTCGCTAAAATCAGCGATAGCGGCGTTTTCACCGGCCTTTTTTAAAAAAGCGTTTTTCAGTTCGCGAATTTTGCCCAGAGCGGTGTATGCATTACCGCCGAAAATCAGATAAACCATGATGCGCTATTAAAAATACTTCTTCTTAAGCACGGACTTGATTTTAGCCACAATCTCGCCAGGCGTGAAATGAGCTTTTACCATAAAATCTTCCGCCCCTCCGGAGATGGCTCTGTCCTTGTCTTCTTTTTGGCCAAGATTTGAAAGCACGATCACAGGAATCGGAGAGGTATTTTTATCACCCTTAAGAATTTTTAAAATTTCGAATCCATCCAGCCCCGGCAGAATCAAATCCAGCAAAACCATATCCGGAGATTTTTCTCTCGCTATTTTCAAACCCTCCTCGCCGTCAATCGCCTCAAGCGCGTTAAAGCCTTCTCTTCTTAATTTCTGGCTTATCAAATCGCGCAAGAATTTATCGTCTTCGATAATCAAAATTTTTGCCTGGCCCGAAATCGGGCTATTTTTATTATTAGAATATTCCGTATTTGTGTCTGTTGGAGCGTTCGATTTTGCCGGTTGAACTTCTGGAGCTTTTGGAGGACGGCCCAAGACCTTCTCCACTTTTTCCAAAACATCACCGGGGTTAAACTCCGCTTTGACCAGATAGTCAATAGCCCCAAGCTTTAAGGCCTTATCAACTTCCACGGGTTGCCCCGAATTAGAAACGACTATGATTGGCAGTTTGAAGCTCTCCTTTTTTAAATTCTCCAAAATCTCAAATCCGTTCATTTTGGGTAAAATTATATCCAATAGAACCAAATCCGGCTTCCGGCTTTTTATCATATTAAGTCCCGTCTCACCATCCGTGGCCACCAATATATCGTAACCCTCATATTCCAGCTTCGCCTTCATTACGTTGAGATGAATAGGCTCGTCTTCCACTATTAGTATTTTGTATCCTGCCATAAAGCTAATATAACATTTTTAAATAGTTTCCAAGAACTCTTTTAGAACCGGGGATTCCTCCTGCGGAACCAGCTCTTTTTTAAGCGGCAATGTGACCGAAAAGACAGTCCCCGCGCCTTCCTTGGAAGAAAAACTGATTTCGCCCCCATGGCGCCTTATAATGTTTTTCACTATAAAAAGGCCCAGTCCGGTGCCTTCGGTTTCTAAGCGGATCACATTCGATGCCCTGAAAAATTTGGAAAAAACTCGCTGTTGCTCCGTGGAAGGTATGCCAACGCCCGTGTCGGATATGGAAATCAAGGCGTAATTTCCCTGGCTGCCAAGTTGCAACGTAACCGAACCTCCCGCCGGAGTATATTTCAGCGCGTTATCCAAAAGATTGTTCAAGGCCAGGGAAAGTTTTTCTGGATCCGCGTATATGCGCGGCAAATTTTTGGCCTTTTTATTAAAAATCAAATTTAGTGATTTGCCTTTCGCTACTTCCCGGTAATTGCCGATGAGCGACCCCAGAAAATCCTCCAAGTCCATATCCTTAAAATCATAGCCGAATCTTCCTTCTTCTATGCGAGCGGCATTTAAGAGATCGCTTACAAGTTTGATCATGCGTTCGTTTATTTCGTAGCCCTTCTTAAGAAAATCGTCCTGTTCTTTATTTAATTGTCCGGCATCGCCATCCAGCAAAAGGCTTATCGTCCACTTTATTGCCGAAAGCGGCGTGCGCAACTGATGAGCGGCGATGGAAACAAATTCGGATTTTATTTTTCCAATAAGCTGTTCGCGGGAAATATCATGAATAATTTTAAGAAAACCGCGCACATTGCCTTGCTCGTCCACAACGTTAGTGAGCGTGACCAAAAGGCGGAGCTCGGGCGAAGAGAGATGAATCTCCATTGTTTTGGTCGATGTTCCTGGAATTTCTTTAACAGCCGAGGCATATGGCGCGAGAGCGGGATACATCAATTCCACTAAACCGCGGAATTTCCCGCGCGACTGATCTTTGATGAAATCGGTGGCAATCGGTTCGCCCCGTAATTCGTTGAATTTCACCCCCAAAAGCTTTTCGGCTTTGGGATTCATAAGAACGATTCGCGATTTTTCATCATACTCAATGACTCCGTCGTACAAGCTGTTTAGAATAGCCTCGCGCTGGTTGCGTTCTGAATAAAACAGGTTTGCCGCGCGAATGAGATTTAAGTAGTTCCAAATAAGAAGTAAAATAAGAAAAATCTCAAGCCCGAAAGAAATCAAAGCCACGTTTAAAATGCGTCTGGACGAAGCAAGCGCGTCGACTTCCGGATTTTCCACAATCACAGCCCACCCTCTGGGCTGAAAGGGCAAAGCGACGGCAAAAACCTTGATTCCCTGTTCATTTTGATAAGACAAGCCGCTGTCCCGCGTATCGGCTTCTTCGCCGTTTAGAACTTTGGAAACAAGTTTGCGCTCCAAAACATTCGTCCGCCCAAAAACCAAAGACGAGTTTGGATGCGCTATGACATATCCGTCACGATCTACCACATAAGCCACTCCGGATTTTCCAACGGTGACGCCACGGACAACATCCAAAAGAAATTTAAGATTGATCTCTGCGATAATCGCTGAATATCCGGAATCTTTGTTTAAAGGCAGCGCTATCGTCACTATAGGTTCGGAAATTCTTGAAATCACCACCGGACTGATATATGTTTGTCCCAAAGACACCGCCATAAACAGAGGATCGTGGGATCGATCTTTTAAATCCGCCTGGGTAATCAGAAGGAATCTATGCGTTTTAAATTTTTCTATCCCACCCTTGTCCAATAAAGCTAAAGACTCGAATGGACGATCTTCTTTCATCAAACGGGAAACAATTTCCACCGGACTCGCGCTCCCTTGATTTAAAATGTCCGCGGCGTTAGTCAAATCAGTCTCTTGCCGATTCATAAAATTTGAAAGCTGGTTGCGCACATCTAAAGCTATGGATCTATGCAGTAAATAGGCGTTTGTATTTAATTCATCCGAAGTAGGAAAAAACCACGCCGCGTTGGCAGCCACTAAAGCTAAGACAGCCGCAGCTCCCAAAATCCAAAGCTGCGATCTTCTCCCTAGCCAAAATTCGGACAAACGCGGCTGCATTAAGTCAGACGCTTAGTCTCATTGGTTATAAACTTTAGTTGCCTGAAGTAATAACTGCTTTGGGACCGTAATCCCCATTTCGCCCGCCAGCTTGGCGTTAATTTCAAAACTGGCCGGAGCGACAAATTCCACCGGCAAGTCTCCGGGGTTTTGGCCACGCAAAACTTTCTCCACCATGCGCGCGCCTTGTTTGCCGATATCGTAGCGCGCGGCGCCGTAAACCATAAGGTAGCCGGAACTTACTCCGCGCTCAACATTGAAATCAATTGACGAAATTTTCGCGTTTTTAAGCACAGGCGCGATCAAAGCAGAGTTGCCGGAAATAGTAGCTTCCGCAGTAATCATAAAACCACCCGGTTTATCTTTAGCGGCTTTTGCCATCACCGGTCCGATATCTTCTTTTTTAGTAATCAAATACCAAATTATTTCAACGCCCAAATCTTTGGCCGCTTTCGTATACGCGGGCACAACTTCGCTGTAACTCACATGCTGCGGGTTTGCTAAAACTCCCACGCGCTTCATATTAGGCGTCAGCGTTTTTAAAATCTCCATCCGTTTTGGAGCAGTCGCGACATTGTCGGCAATTACGGCGCTCAAAAAACCGCCCGGGCGCTCTATATTAGTAATTCCCACCTCTTTAAAATTACCTACGTCCACCGCCACAACTGAAATTTTAGCGTCCTTATTGGCATCCTTAATCGCCGAGGAAGCGCTGGTAGAAACGGAAACAATGAGATCGGGTTTGGAGGCAACGATTTCCAGCGCCATTGTTTTGGTTAAATCCCGATCGCCTTT
>CAYIFM010000048.1:0-3031 GCA_964362705.1 uncultured Candidatus Saccharibacteria bacterium
GTATTTTACCGAATTTTTCCAGCAAAAATCCGTTTACGGTTTTGTGAGACTTAATTTCGGTATTGAAAAAATGGTTGACTTGGACAATCCTAGTCTGGCCATGAGCAATAATCTCGCTTTTGGAAACTCTTTTTATAAGTTCCGGGGCGACATCTTTTTCATCAATAATTTCACCCACCAATTCTTCCAAAACGTCCTCCAGGCCAACCACGCCGACGACATTCCCGTAGTCGCTTACCACTATAGCCAAATGAGATCTTTTTTCCTGAAAATCGCGCAAGAGGTCATCGGCCAGCCTGGATTCCGGCACAATCATGGCTTCTCTCGCGTATTCCGATACTTTTTTCTCAAGCCCGCCAGTGATCATCTCCTGAAAAAGATCCCTTTGGTGCACAATGCCAATAATATTATTTGTATCGCCTTCGTAAACCGGAAATCTGGAATGTTTCGCGCTTTTAATGAAACCGGAAATTTCTTTCAGTGCCTTTGAACCGTCAATAAAATCCGCGAAGGGCTTTGGCGTCATCATGTCTCCCGCGGTGATATCATTTAATTTAAAAACGCGCTGGATCATTTCGGCTTCCTGGGGCTTAATGGTGCCTTCGCTCGCGCCAACTCTTGTAAGAAGCGCTATTTCTTCCTCGGAAGTCATAAACGGCGAAGCTCCGGTAGTCACGGGTTTCGCGATAATTTCAAAAATTTTTACGAGCGGCCCCAAAAATATGGAAAGCCACCTCAGACGGACGGCTGCTATTGGAAAAACAATATAACTCCAGCGGACGCCGATATTTTTCGGCAGAATTTCGGAAAAAATAATCGCGAAAAAGGTCAGGAGAGCCGAAAATATTCCAACGCCGCGGCTTGAAAAAAGGCTTGCCGCGTAGGAACCCACCAAAACGCTGCCGACGGTGCTTACCGTCGTAGAAAGTATAACGAAAGTGGCAATCGTGCGGAATGGCTTCTCGCGCACCTCCAAAGCAATTTTCGCGGTTTTGCTCCCCTTTTGAGCTGCCAGGCGCGCCTTGGTTATTGGATAAGAAAAAAGAGAGGCTTCCACCATTGAAAGTATCCCGGATAACACCACCACCCCGAAAGCCAGTAAAATTAAATTTGACATATCTCAAAACTATTTTTATATAACTTAAGATACTCTTCTTTGCCTTGAGAGGAAAGAGGCTTCGGCAAAGGAAGGCGCCAGTTGAGCGCTAAGAGCAATTTTTGTTTTAAACCTTCTTTATCGCCGACATTAAAAATACACTCTTTCTCCAAAATTTCCGGCGCGATTCCGACATCGGAAGAAATAATCTTCGCGCCGGCCGCGGCCGCCTCAACCAAAGTCCGCCCATAGCCCTCGTAATTTGAAGTGAGCAAAAATAAATCGCAGGTTTTGTAATAAGAAATTAAATTATCGGTATGCGGTTCAAAAATAACGCTGTCATTTAAACCAAGCTCATAGGCCTTAAATTTCAGCGGCTCAAGTTCCGGCCCATCGCCGGCAACAAGCAACATTATTCTCTTATTCTCACGAATTAGGGATATAGTTTCCAGCGCCAACCCGATATTTTTTTCTTTAGTAATACGCGAGGCCATTAAAATTATAAAACGCTCCGGATATTTTTTATGGAGGTCTGTTTTGACAGGCGCGTTTTTAATGCTTTCCGTATCCACAAAAACAGGGAGCACCGTAATCTTGTCCGGCTTATTTAAATTTTTATTCAAACTTGTAAGAGAGCGCTTTATCCGATTGCTGACAACTCGAACACAATCCGCGCGCGGAACTAAAAATTTTACCATTAAGACTCTTAATTTATTTTTAAAAGATTCCTCCCAAAAATTGCGGTTCATAATATCCGTATGTATCTGCATCTGCCATGGCACTTTAAATAATTTTGAAAAAATCCAAGCGAGCAAAGAATGCTCCGCATCTTGCGCTGTGATAACATCGCGTTTCCCGTGCCAAAGTTTTTTAAGCCCAGCAAAAAAAGCGCCTAAAAATCTAAAAACATTTCCGTAAGCCAGCAAAATATCAAGTTCTCCGAAAGCTTCACGATATTCCGCCATTCTTTTCCCCGCATCCGATTGCGGATCGAGTGTATTCCTATCCCCGCTTAGCATTAAAACGCGCATTGTTTCATTATAACTTTTAGTGGCTTAAAAAGATAACAAAAAGAAAAACCGCTTGAGCGGCTTTTTGATAAATTAACCTCTGTGCCTGCGCTTATGTATAGTTAGTGAGCCTGGCCAAACAATTGCTACTGCGCCTTCTACTATGGCCACTTTCTTGTTGTTAAGTAATTGGAAATGCGCTACTACATTATCGTCGCCAAAATATTTTTGCGGGAAAGTGCTTTGCCCCCATTTTACCAATCGTTCATGAAGCACACCTAAGGCATAACTCACATTTGGGGCTCTGATCAGCGCTTCTTTTTCTGGCAATTTGTGATCGATTCCATTTGCCTTACAAATCCGCTCTAAGTCGACGAACATAGTAACCAGCATTTCTACTTTAATTGTAAACTCCATCGCGAACTCCTTTTTCCTAATCTAAAGTAAGTATATCTTGCCGAACGCGCCGCGTCAAGTCAAAATCTTTATTGTGTCTCTAACCATCCTCTCTTTTGAAAATTCTTTGGATTTTTGGGAGGCTGTCGCGCCGAGTTTTGCGGCAAGCATAGGATTGCTTAAAATCTCTAGAATTTTTTGTTTTATCGCTTCTCTATCATTATATTTAACTAAAAATCCTTCTCTGCCGTCCTCCACCAATTCAGGATTGCCGCAAGCGTCGGTCGTAACTACAGGCAAGCCCAAGCTCATCGCCTCCAAAATCTGATGGGAAAAGCCTTCATAGGAGGTATTAAGGACGAAAATATCGGCCGCGCGCAAATAAAGCAAAAGTTTTTCCCTTGGTTCATTGCTCAAAATAAAAAGTTTGGCGTCCGGAATTTGTAGTAAAATTTCTGGCATCAAGTTTCTCAGTGTTTGAAACCCTTTCCATGGCACATCTCTCCCCGCCGAAACCAAAATTTTTCCA
>CAYIFM010000048.1:3131-5117 GCA_964362705.1 uncultured Candidatus Saccharibacteria bacterium
AACCGCTGAACTCCCTGCTCCCAAGCGTAATCTCCGACTATTTTTAAAATAAATTTTTTGCGCAAAATTTTGGCGGCGAGCGCGGCCGGTAATCCCACGCTCACCGGATCCTGCGCGAAAACAATGTCGGCATTCCGGCCCATCCAAAATACTCTTAAGCTATACGCGATATGCCGCAAAATTTTGGGTAATCGCCGAACGCTACCGAAACTCAACACGCGTATTCCAAAATCGCGCTTCGGCAACTCATCTAATAAAATTTTGCTGTAAGTCGCGGGTCCGCCTACCTCCGGCGGGAAAAGTCCGGTCGCGATTAAAACACGTTTTTTCAGACCGAGCTCATGGCCGAAAACTTCCGCGTAATTTCGCGCAATTTTATCCCAAGAAAATCTTTCCTCAACTATTTTTCTGCCGTTTTCAACAATTTTCTGCGACAAAGCTTTATCCGCCAGCAAAATTTTTATTTTTTCAGCCAAATCTTTCGGATCATCAACTTTAGCAAAAAGTCCTGTTTCACCATTCTTTATAATATCTAAAATCCCGCCGACCTCTGTACCGACAACAGGAAGCCCTGCCGCCAGCGCCTCCACAAAAGCGTTGCCCATTCCTTCCGAGCGCGACGGGCGGGCGAAAACATCGGCCTCCGCAAAATATTTCGGTAGTTCGTCGTAAGGTACACTACCGAAAAATTTTACGGCGCCGCTTAAGCCCAGCTTGCGCGATAATTCTTCTAAATTTTTACGTTCCTCGCCATCGCCAATAATATTCAATTTAATATCCGGAATGTTTTTTTTAAGTTCGGCGATCGCTTTGATTAAAATGTCGGTGCCGTTTTTTGGAACAAGGCGGGATACGGTAATGATAGTAGGATTTTGCCCCGTCATTCGACGGGGCACTCTGTCGGATGACAGAGTGAATTTTTCTAAATCAACGCCATTATGTATCACTGCTTCCTCGCCAATGTAGCCATATTGCTTGCATAAATTAAGCAAATAATTAGAAATTGCCGTAACATAATCCGCTTGCGCCAAAATAAAACGGAACGCCAAGTTCATAAGGCCAAATCTTCCTTTCGCGACTCTTTCATCGCCATAGCCGTATTGTATGGTAAAAATTAAAGGAATTTTAGGATAAAAAATCTTCAAAAATCCAGCTGTCGCGGCGCCGAACGAAAAATCCATCGCCCAAAAAATAATTTTGCCGCGATACTTTCTTAGCTCCCGCAAGGCTACAAACCATCCAAAAAATAAAAGCCAAAATTTATCAAAGCGATTGCCAAATCCAATTCTCACCACCACTCCCTCATCTCTAACCTCTCTTTTCGGCAAATCTCGGCGCATCCTAGAAGTAAAAATTAAAAAATCGAACCCGCCTGCCGGACGGGCAGGCTTGGCGACAAGCCTTTTGGCCACTTGTTCTATCGCCACTTCGGCCCCGCCGATAAACGGTAGATAGGCGGTAGAAAAAACAAAAATCACGGGTTTTTTGACCTTTTCGCTCATTGGTTAATTATACAACGCTTTACGCCAAATATCGTTTGCCGAAAATAATGCCCAGCCCCACCAAAATGCCGGCACCCAACCCAGAAAACAGCCAAAAATAGTTTCCTTTAAAAAATCCTTCCAAATCGCCGGGATGCTCGATATTGATCACAGAGGCTACTGCGGTTTCAGAATTGAGTTTTGGATTTTCAGCCGCCTTAGCCTGCGAACTACCGGCCGCTTGAATTGTTTTGGATTTACTAGGCGCGGTATTTTTTTCGCCGGGCGTTGCTTGCGCCGCAAACCAATTGCCATCCGCGAAATTTAAACTCTCATTATCTCTCAATGCCAATCGCGGATAAACCGAGGAAAATAAAACTTGATTATTCGGATAAAGAAGCTTCAGCGCCTCATTTGAAGTTATCCCAAAACCCAAAAGGTTTCCGCTTAAAGGCAAATATGCGTATGGAGACAAATAAGTTCCGGCAGAAAAATAAAAAGGCTT
>CAYIFM010000049.1:0-5006 GCA_964362705.1 uncultured Candidatus Saccharibacteria bacterium
TGCTCATCTTTGGTCGCAAAGATTCTTTGCCACAAGTCGGGGGCGACCATTATTCCGCAGCCGGCAAGTACTAAAAACCCGATTATGTTCCCGATCCCTAGGGTACCTAGATTAAATTCGGCAATTGGAATATCGGTTTTCCCGAAAAGAAAAATCCCAACTGCAAAGCTCATCATAAACATTATCAGTAGTTGAAAAAAGTCTGTGCGCACTACCGCTTTGAACCCCGCGAGCAAAAGATAGGTCAAAACTATCGCGCCTCCGATTATGACCGCAAGGAAATACGGAATCGGGAAAATAGCCGATAGTACTTTTCCGCTAATAATCAGGTTGACTACGAGAAATAGAAAAAATTCAAATACAAGAAGAAATGAAAACGCGAGGCCGTTTTTCTTTCCTAGAATTCTATAAAAATATTCGGGCATTGAATATGCCCCCACCTCGTCCCCCTTTTGCTTGATTTTCCAAGCATATTTCCTCAAAAACAAAAAGCCTATCGCAAGGCCCACGAAAAGCCAAATAGCCGAAAACCCATATTGATAAATATATGCGAGATAAACAGCGAGAGTTACGCCGTCAAAAAAGCCAGCGCTCATCGTGGCGGCAACTTGAAATCCTTGAATCTTGCGTTCGGCAATCATAAAGCCGTCTTCGGTTTCCTTTCGTGAAGAAACGACTCCAATGACAATGACCGTTGTAATATACAAAAATAAAAATAGAATAGAAAGAGCCATTTATTTCAGCTCCTTATACACCTTTCCCACTTTTTTGATGGAGGGCTGGAGGGTTTTGGAGCCTTCGTCCCAGGAGGCCGGGCAGACGTGCCCCGGGTTTTTGCGGACGAAGTTGAGCGCTTTTAACTTCCGCAAAATTTCGGAAGCGTTTCTGCCGATGGCGTCCGCCACGACTTCAGTAGCTCGCAAAATTCCGTCCGGGTCAACAATAAAAACCGCGCGCTGGGCCATGCCGTTATTTTCGTCATAAATTCCCAATTCTCTGGAAAATTTTCCGTTGTGGTCCGCTGCAAGCTGATATTTAAGTCCCTTGAGCAGTTCTTCTGTTTCGATCCATGCTTTATGCGTAAAAACAGTGTCTGTCGAAACTCCGACCAGCTCGGCTTTTTCTTTCGCGAAGTCGTCATATCTCCTGTTTAAATCCAAAAGTTCCGTCGGGCAGACGAAAGTAAAATCCGCCGGATAGAAAAATAATACTAACCAGACTTCTTCGAAGTCTTTCAAAGTAATTTTACCCACTTCATCATTTTGAGGATTATATGTCTCCAAAGAAAAATGCGGGAATTTTTGATCTATTTGAAACATATTACGCGTGCTCAATGCATGTTAACGCGGCGGGATTGGCGCGCAATCTTGCTTCGTCAATCGCTTCTCCGCCAACGGCGCAGAGGCCGTATTTTCCTTGGCGCATCTTTTCCAGCGCCTCATTTATATCTTTAAGGCGCGATTCCAAATTATATTCAACGCTTGCCGCGTTTTCCAGCTCTTCTTCAACATCCGCGACTTCTTCTTTGGCCGCCGGCATAACATTCATATCGGGCCGGTTCACGGTCCAATCCTCCGGCGCGTCCGGATTTCTGTGCGCTATTTTTGATAGCCCCTCCTCCAATTGCGCTTTTTCCTCCTCCAACTTTTTTCTGAAATAATCTAAATTTAAGACCATAGGATTATTTTATCAAAATTTTATCTAGGTGGCAATGTTATAAGCCGCTCAAGAATTGTGGCAAGCGCCTCGCTGGAGGTTGAGATGACGACATATTGCTTGTTGAAAATGGAATAACCCAAAATTATTTTCCCCCCGCCATTTTTTAAAACCCGCGCGTCGTTGTTCTTTATGATTTCGTCCTGAAAACTAAATTTTGAGATATTGTTAATATCTTCTTCTTTCAGGAAGGGTTTAAAATCCAGCCAAAGCGTCGGTTCCCATAAAAGCAAAGACGATATGGCCTCTTCGAATTTTTTTATTTTAAATATCCCACCCAAATTCCCGCCGCCGGTTTCGTAGACAACGAGCGCGTTAAATTCGGGAAGCAGGTTTGCTAGAAAAGCCGCGGGCGGTTTGAAATTTAAAAATTTGATAAAATCTTCCGCGTAAAGAATTTTGTTCTCCCCAAGCCTTGTTTCGATTTCCGCGGGAAAATAAATGACGGTATTGTTTCTCCGCGTTTTTTTGAGCTCTTCCAGCAAGGCCAGCTTCAGCGCGCTAGGGTTTATTTCGCGGACTACCAGCGCCCGCTCGTCTTCAACCGGAAAAAATTTGCTTATCGGAGGCTGTTTTTCCGTAACTATTTCGGGAGGTTTTTGGAAAAAGCGAAACGTGAAATAACCTGTTCCTGCGATAAGAACAACCGCTATCGCGGCCAAGACTAAGGCGTTTCGGGAAAAAGACGGTCTCATTTTCTCCGTCCAATCTTTTTCGGCGTATGCTTTAGCCGCCATATCCAGCGGAGAGGATTTATGCCCGCGCGCGAATTCTTCAACGTCGGTCTTTAACGTCCGAATTTTTGGAAGCTCCTCCTCTGCGGATTTTTGCTCATCTGCCATTGTTTAATTTTATCTTTTTTTTCTAAAATAAAATAGCTCCCTATGAAGCATGGAGCTATGAGATTATATGTCTTCGAAACTCTTTTGCCATACCGTGGCGGCTAAACTAGCCGCACTTTTCTTTGATACCTCAGGTTTTGCCGCTTGGCAAATTTTTTGGTTTGATTTTCTTTACCCGGAAAAGCTTTTTCTTTTTTGGATCAAAGAACACGGCAGTAATATCTTTAGGCAAACGAATTGCTGTATACTTTACACCGAGATACTTTTTGCGCAAATCCCAATTAATTTTAAGAAAGCCGTCGTCTTCAATGCCGACATTTGTGTTGCCGAGCCTTGTATAACTACTTGCGTGTTTATGACCTTTTTTGTCTTTCCAAACGCCTACAAAAACCTCAATGCCTCTCGGCAAATAAATCTCAGATGGTTTGTTTATTCGCAATACATTGATTTTCTGCTTTCTCGCCATTTTTAAACTCTAATCTGTTCTGCAATTAAGATAGCATCTACGCATGCAGGTCGTCAATGCCTAGCGCCTGTGCGGCCGTCCGACGCCGCGTCTTGAAGAACCACCATCTCTGAGCATGCGTCCTTCGGCTTGTTTACGAGCTTCGACTTCTCCGGCTCTCCGCTCTTCGTGTGATTTAAGTTTCAATTCCTGCACCGCTTTTATTGAAAGGTTTACTCTCCCTTGGTCGTCAATCCCGATGACTTTTACTTTCACTTCGTCTCCGGGCGAAACTACGTCGGTGACTTGCTCAACGCGAAAGGGCGCCAATTCAGAGATATGCACTAACCCTTCCTGTTTGGGAGCGACCTCAACCATCGCGCCGAATGGGAAAATGCGCGTAACCTTTCCCGTAAACGTTTCGCCGATTTCAAATTCTTTTGTCAGCATTATGATTTTTTCTTCAGCCGCTTTCAGGCTGTCTTGGTTTGGCGAAGTAATAAAAACAGTTCCATCTTGCTCAATATCAATTTCCGCGCCGGTTTCGGCGACGATTGCTTGGATCATTTTGCCGCCGGGTCCGATGACGTCGCGGATTTTGTCCGGATTTATATGCATGGTTAAAATCCGTGGCGCGTAAGGAGACAGTTCTTCGCGGTGCTTGGGAAGTTCCTTGGTTACAACTTCCAAAATCTTGAGCCGTGCTTCGCGGGCCCGCAAAAACGCCTCCAGCATAATTTTTAATGGAATGCCGGCAACTTTCACATCCATCTGCGCCGCCGTGATGCCGACATTTGAGCCTGCCACTTTAAAATCCATGTCGCCGTGGTGGTCTTCAGGACCTTGAATGTCTGTCAAAACTTTATAATGGTTTTCATCTTGCAGCATCAGCCCCATCGCGATTCCCGAAACAGGCGTTTTTATCGGCACGCCGGCGTCCATGAGCGCCAAGGCGCCGGCCGTAACCGAGCCCATTGAGCTTGAACCGTTTGAAGACAAAGTTTCTGAAACCACGCGGATAGTGTAGGGAAAAATTTCCGCCGGAGGAATTATCGCCAAAAGCGCGCGTTCGGCCAGAGCACCGTGCCCGATGTCGCGCCTCGCGGGGCCGCGCATCGATTTTATTTCGCCAACGGAAAATGGCGGGAAATTATAATGGTGCATGAATCTTTTTTTGGTGCGGATTTCCATGCCTTCAATAAGTTGGACGTCCGAAGGTGCGCCCAGAGTGACGACGGATAGAATATGTGTTTCCCCTCTGTAAAAAATAGCCGAGCCGTGCGTCCGCGGCAGAATTTTGGTTTTGGCGGAAAGCGCGCGGATTTCTTCTATGCCTCGGCTGTCGGGCCTTTTTTCTTTTTCAATAATATTTTTGTGGACGATGTCATTGATGGCATCTTCAAAAAGCGAATCGGCAATGTTTTTGGGCGTGTTTTTATATTCTTCTTCGCATCTTTCCAGCCATTCATTTTTCAGCTCGTTCATCGCCTCGTATCTGT
The DNA here is from genome assembly GCA_964362705.1 of uncultured Candidatus Saccharibacteria bacterium. GTDB lineage: Bacteria > Patescibacteriota > Minisyncoccia > UBA11713 > 2-01-FULL-45-33 > CAYIFM01. Next base: position 4,503 of record CAYIFM010000049.1, read on the forward strand.
TTAATTTTTCTTTAATATAAATAGTTTCTTCCAATTTTTTTACGATTTGCTTTTGAAACTCGCTTCGCATGTCCGGCGGGGCTTCAGCGATTTTGATTTCCGATTTTTTCTCTCCCAATTCGGCAATTATTTTTTTCTGGAATTCGCAAAGTTTGTCGTTTTCGGAAACCGCGAGTTCCAAAGCTTTCATTATGTCTTCTTCAAGAATTTCTTGAGCGCCCGCTTCTATCATATTTATTTTGCCGTCTTTTCCGCAAATTACAGTATCTAATTCCGCCCCCTCTCTTTCTTTGTAAGACGGATTGATTATCAGTTTGCCGTCGGCTTTACCTACTCTAACCGCGCCAATCGGCCCCGCCCATGGAATATTGGAGGTCCCCAAAGCCAAAGAAGCGCCCAAAATCGCCAGCACATCCGGGTCGTTTTCTTCGTCGATGGAAAGCGCAAGTATTATCACCTGCACTTCGTTTCTGGTTTTTTGGTTGAATAACGGCCGGATTGAGC
>CAYIFM010000050.1:0-4946 GCA_964362705.1 uncultured Candidatus Saccharibacteria bacterium
GAGGCCTGCGACTTTCCAAAGTGTCCATTCAGGCGCCATACCCCCCATCAAAATCCACTTTTGTCAGAAGTTCAACTTTTGACAAATGGACTTTGATGGAAGCCCCACCGAAGCTCTCCTTACCCATGAAAGAGGAGAGCTTAGGTGGAGCGGGGAATGAAGAGGGCCTGGTTGGTGTGATATTTTCAGCCGCAGCTTCTTTTGGGCTTGAACACAGCCGTTTGCGATGCGCTTGGCTAAAATAATTTCTTATTCTAACTTCGCGGTTTTAGGACGCCATTCCCCATGCGCCCCAAAGGGATTTCCCCTTTTACGATCTTTTATGCTTTTTTCAAAGCCAGCTTAGCTGGCTCAAATCCTCCGGAGAGACCAAAGGCGCACTCACAATTGACCTTTGGTCTCCCCAGGAGACCCTACCCATGTTTACTAAACTTTCGGGATTGAATTCGTGGCCGGCCTTATTACTTCGTAAATGGCTCGATACCACTCTACCCCTACGGTTAACGTTAACTACCCCCATTATACTCCTTTAAAATAATTTGTCAAGCCCCTTTGACAAATCAGCCTAATTTAGCCTTATTTAAGCTGTTTTTGAGTTGTGACGCCTGTTTTGCCAATGCCCTTGACAATTTTTATATAAAGAGTATAATAGAGGCAGGAAGGAGGTGAAGGCTAATGAGGGGAGTGTAATCTAAACGGACTGATGTTTTGGACTTTGTTTTTTCGGGCCTGATAGCCCAAAGATGGTTTGAGGGGTTGCCTACGCGACCCCGGTTTTTTTAATACTTTTCCGCCCCTTGCCATGCCAGTTCAAAAACCGCGCGGAGGGAATCAGCGATATCCTTGCTCTCTATGATGACGCCGAATGGTTTGGCGCTCTTGATTGCCGATATTACAACCTCATCTCCATAGATGCTTATGTCGCCGGAAAAAGGAAATTTATTTTTTGGTAAAAAACGCGATTCGCGGAGCATCGCCACGTCTGTTTTTTTAAGAAGCGGTCCTTGCGAGCCGGTATAGATAATTCGTGAACGTATATTGTGTTTGACGCGTTCGGGAGCGTATTCTTCCGCTAGTTTCGGAAAAATCTGAAGGGCGCTGTCCAAATCCGTTATGCCGAGAATTTCTTTTGCCTCGGTTTTTATTTTAAAAGTTCCCGAGAGCATTGTTTTGACTCCCTCTATCCCCTCAAAAAACCGAACACGCGGACGTTCGCCCGCCGAAAGATATAATTTTCCAAGGTCCGGCAAGATTTCAGAAAGCGTTTTGCCGCGCTCTTCTTCGGTTTTTTTCGCGCGTTCTACGATTTTTGTTAGATGTTCAGGATCTTCCGCGCGGAAAAAAGTTTTCGGAGCGCCATTTTTTCTTTCGGGAGATTTTTCAAATAAAGTTACGAGCCCCAATTTCATAAGTGCTTCTAATTGCACATAAGTTGTCGCGCGCTTAATGCCGGATTTCTGTGAAATTTGCTGGGCCGTGGCCGAGCCCAACTCCAAAAGCGCGAGATACACTCTTGCCTCGTTTTCCGACAAACCGATTTTTTTAAGTTCGTCCAACATTACGGCTTTAATTTTAGGCCCCATAAATTGCCGGAGGATTTGTCGCGGAAAAGAAGATAAGAATCGTTGGCTAAAGGTTTTGGACTTGTAATGTCTAGCTGCGTCGGGACAAAAAACAGGGGCTCGGTGACTGATGTGTCAACCGCAACAAAATCATCAGTAAAAGAAATTTTTCCCTGCCACCAGGCGTCGGGGAGCTGATTTTGAGAATTTTTTGGAACGCCGCAATAGGCGACGCTTTTTAAAGTTTTCAGAAAGGCGCATTTTTCCGCGATTGTTTTTACGCCTAAGTCTTTTATTTCCCCAGTTTTTATGTCGGCGAATTTTAAATTCAGCATGTCGCCCCCGGACGAGACCGTTGAAAAAATCGCGCCAGACCCGTCTACGTTCCAAGCCGCGTCTAGTCCGCGGCCCTCGGCAATTTTACTCAAAGAGCCTGTTTTAGGATCCAATGCGTAGAGAAATCCGGTAAGTGCCATGGAAGATTTTGTTTTTAAGGAAATTAAATCGGGCGCGGGCCACGATATTTCAAAACCCGGCACATTATTATCAAAAACTTTCTTTTGATTTTTAAAATCGGACGAGGCGATAAAAATATTTTGGGAATCTCCCCCGCCTTGCGGCGAGGCAGGCAAATCATTTATAAAAGCCAAAGATTTGGAATCCGGAGAAAAAGCCGCGTCGGAGACCGTGTCCGGCAGAAAATTAGTGCGGGTGGTCGTGGCCGAGTAATCCGCCAAAAGTTTGCGGATTTGGCCGTCTAAATTATAAAAAATGACAGCCCGTTTTCCATCCGGCGCCCAGACGACGCGGAGAATTTGAGGGATCGTGAAATTCGCGATTCTAGTTTCTTCGTTTGAACCATCCGCGCGGCGCTCAAAAAGATGTCCCAGATTTTCCGGAATGTTTTTGTGGTAGCGGACGGAAGTCGTGCCGTTCGGAGCTAATGATGAGATATTGTTTTCGCTTAGACGGATTAAAGTGCCAATGGGCAAGCTTTTGGCGGCTTCCGGAGAAAGCGGCAATTCGCCGGCGCCGCCCTCCTTAACATCCGATGTTGAGACCCCAAAAACATCGAATGTTTTCCCTGGCGGCGCTCCGCTCGGGGATGCGGCCGGAAAGATTCCCAAAAATCCCCCGCTACCGGTTTCTGTTCCATTCTTTAATCCAAAATAAAGCAGTAGGCCGATAATGATCACCGCCACCACCCCCGCGATTATTATATTTCTCTTTGTTAAATAGTTTTCCATATATTTATTTTGGCGGAGGCAAAACTATATCGCAATTTGGATCCGCCCAATCTTTGCACGAAGCACCGCCACCACCAGTGCCTCCGCCACCACCAGTGAAGCCGCCGCCCCCGCCACCACCTCCTCCGCCTCCCCCCACGCCCTCGCCACCGCCCGGCTGTGTTCCGGTGCTCGGCAGGTTTTGGATATCAAGTTTTAGTTTTGTGAGGTCGGGGTTTATCGTGTAAAGAATCAAATAGGAAACAAGCGCCAAAAGAAGGCCCAAGATTGCGTTATTTATCCGGCCTCGCGCGAGTTTTTTACCTTCTTCCGAAAGGGAGACGGCATATTCCACTCCGCCAATAACGATCATAACAACCGCGAGTATCGCGGCGAGGCTTAAAATAAACGGGAGCGCGCTTTCAATATATTGCGGAAAACTGGAAACCGTTTGCACGCCCGGCAATGGCTGGATCAAATTGTATTCAACCGCGCGCGCGTAAGGGATAAGCCAAGATAAGTTCATAGCGATGAAGTTATTGATAAATTCGCATCCGCGTTTTGGAAAATAGTTTTTTTATCTTCAATTTTTAAATTAAACACGCCCTGTGAATCAGTTCCCGCGGGAGTTTCTAATTCAAGCACTCGCGGATTTTTTATATCTGTGAGCGGAGCTCCGTCCGCCAGCCATGAGAATGCCGCTTTCGCTAGCGAGGCAAGATCAAAAAAATACGGCTCCGCGGAGATGGATATTTTTTCTCCCGCGGAGACCTTGAGGCTGGAAAACGCGAATGGCCGGATGCCTGTAAGAGAATTCGTTTGGTAAAAAAGTATTTCGGGATTGACGGTTTTTATCCTGACGTTTCTTTCCGCGGCGGCGCCGCTGCCAGGCAGGCCTGCCTGGCCGGCAGGCAGGCTTACTTTTACCGACACGATATAATCGCTTCCGGAGACATCCGCTAGCGCCAGAGTTAATTTATTTTTGCCTCCACCGGATTCGTTTCCTAAAAAAGTATTATCAATTTTCCACTCGTAAATTAAATTCGCCGCTGATACGCGCGCCCCATTCCTAAAGACATGCGGCAAAGCGATAATTTCTATTTGGCTTCCCGGCGTGGACAGAGGTGAACCTCTATAAAAAGCCGGCGCGTAGGTTAACGGACGGAGGATAAGATCGGCATCATTAATCGCCGCAAAAAGCGAGGTTTCGTATTCCAGTCCTTCTTCGGAAATCGCCACCGCTTCTATATTCATAACCGATCCGAGGTTTGAAGCCGTAAATTCTTGGGCGCGGAGTCCGCGGCCTGACGCGACAAGCTTGCCGTTTAAGAACCAATCGACATTCGCTCTCGTCAAATCAAACGCGAACGACTGCGCTTCGACTCTAAAGGTTTCTCCGGATTTCGGGAATTTGACGGAAGTTTTAAGCACCAAGTCGGTGGGGGAAGCCAGGGTAAGCGCGTAGGCATTTTGTGATAAGGCGAGCATCGCGGTAAGTATTAAAATTTTATTTATTCGCGCCATTGTTTCATTTTATCATTTTTTTTGTTGTCAGCCCTAGGCTGATCCGCCTTGGGCGGAAAATTCCTCTTTAGCCTTTTTAATCGCTAAAAGCTGCGCCGGGTCGGATGTAATCAGCTGATCTTCCGTGTAAGAGGCAAGGATTTTGATGGCAACGTGTTTTAGCCCCGCGAAAAATAGTCCTTCTCCCACGTCGGACTCCAAAAGCAGGAATTTTTCTTCGTCCGTCAAATTAAAAGTCTGTTCAAAATATCAATTGAAGCCGGAGACTGGCGTAAAAGTATTTGGATAGAGGAGTTGGTAATCAGCGGTTTTCCATAAGGAGAATTTAAGAAATCGCCGACATCCTGCGTGATGGTAGCGACGCCAAGATAATACTTTCTTGCTCGCTTGGCGATGCCATAAAGGAAAGAGGCGCCATCTTCATTTTTCATAATCCACCAAGCTTCATCTACTACCAGAATCCTTTTTCTGATTTCCGTGCGAATCGCGCTCCAGATATAATTGATAATTAGATACATCGCGACGGGACGGAGCTCTTCCTCCATATCTCGCACGGAAAATACCACGAATTTTTGTTTTATATCCACGTTCGTGGGCTGGTTTATAAATCCGGCCCAGGTGCCCTGGGTGAATT
>CAYIFM010000051.1:0-4849 GCA_964362705.1 uncultured Candidatus Saccharibacteria bacterium
AAAAAAACACAATTGATCGAAAAGGAAACGGCCGCAAAAATAAAAGATTTGCTTAAGGAAACATTGAAATTTTGGGGTCCGATTTATCCTAAATTTAAAATAGATACTTGTTTTTTTAATCGGTCAGATATTGTAAAGATTGAAATTGATGCAATTAAAGTTGCTGAGTTACCTAATTTTACTTTAATTTTACGTCCCAGCGGTTTGTTATATTTGGTGTTTAACGAGAGCGGTTTGAAATTAATTCACAGGGCGCAAGAAGCTAGCCCCAGGATTTATATAGAATATGCTCACAAAGCCATTGTAGCCGCGGTATATGGACATAATGAAATATGGACATAATGAAAGTAATTCTTAAGGAAAAACCTTGTATAAATTAAATACTAAAAAGCTCGGGTAAAAAAACCGAGTTTTTTTGTTTGTTTAACAAATTTATTCAAATGTTTTTTCTAGAAAATTTTCAATCGCCATGACTCCCATAACTCCCTTTCCGCGTTCGCGGACGGCGATTTTATTTTCTTTCATTTCTTTTGCGCCGATAACCAAAAGATAAGGGACGCGCTGGATTTCTGCCTCGCGGATTTTTTTTGCGATAGTTTCGTTGCGGCTGTCCAGCTCTGCGCGGATATTTTTTTCTTTAAGTTGTGCCATTACCTTTTCGGCATAATCCGAGACTTTGTCGTTTATTGTCAGCACCTCTACTTGCGTGGGGGATAACCAAAAAGGAAGCGCGCCGTCAAAGTGTTCAAGTAAAATGCCGACAAATCTCTCAAACGATCCGAAAACCGCGCGGTGTATGACCCACGGCTTTTGTTTCCGCCCCTCCTCATCAACATATGCTAAATCAAACTTTTCTGGGAGCATCACGAGATCAAGTTGCGCTGTGCCAAGTTGCCAGTCGCGATTTTGGGAATCTTTAATATGAACTTCAATTTTCGGACCATAAAAAGCTCCCTCGCCTTCGGCCAATTTATATTTAATTTCGGCTTTATTCAGAGCGGCTTTAAGCGCTTTCTCGGCGAGTCCCCATTCATGTTTTTCGCCCAAAGCTTTTTCCGGGCGCGTAGCCAAATAATATTCTGTTTCAAAATTTAAATCTTTATAAAATTTATCAATCGTTTTAATAACTTTTAAAATTTCTTCCTCGGCTTGATCGGGGCGCGCGTAAATATGGGCGTCGTCCATTGTAATTTGCCGCACGCGGAAAAGCCCGCCTAAAGTTCCGGAGAGCTCGTTTCTATGAAGCCTTCCGATTTCCGTAAGGCGCAACGGCAGATCGCGATAGCTTCTGATTTTAGAATTATAAACATAAGTGGACTCTGGGCAGTTCATCGGCTTTACCACCAAAGTTTCATTTTCATCAACCGGATTTTTAAACCAAAACATATTATCGCGATAATGCTCCCAATGGCCGGATTTTTCAAAAACCTCTTTTTTTACCATTATCGGAGTTGAAATTTCGTCATACCCCTCGCTATCGTTAATTTCACGCGCCTTTTTTTCCAGCTCTCTGAAAATAATCATTCCTTTCGGATGCCAAAAAGGCGCCCCAGGCGCGATTTCATGAAACGAAAAAAGATCCATTTCCTGGCCTAGCTCCCTATGATCGCGATGTTTTTTTTCGTTTTCAGCCATTTATTTATTTTATATTTTTTTAATCTCTTCTGCAATGATGGAAGGGGAGTCGTTGCGGAAAGAATATTTTCCGCGGATGGTGACGCAATTGCCCTCCAAAATATGTTCGCTGTATTGCTGAAGGGTGCGCGGAAAAACCACGGCTTCAATTTCGTCGGTCATGTCCTGAAGCTTTAAAAAATACATTGATTCGCCGTTTTTGGTCAAAATTCTCCGCGTTTGTGAAATCAAAGCCGCGACCGTTACTTGGCCGGCTGATTTTTTTGCTTTAAATGTCTGAATATTCACGGCAACGCCTTTGCCTAATTTTTTTTGTATGTTTTCCAAAGGGTGCCCGGAAATATACAGGCCCAAAAGTTCTTTTTCCCAGCTCAATTTTTCATCAAGAGTCGCCGGAGCCGTTTTTTCCAGCCTAAGCGGAGGCACGGATGATTTATCCGACATTACGCTAAAGAGCGAAGACTGGCTGGCGGAGCTCGCCTGGTGCGAAGCCTTTGCGTGCTCCAAAACGCGGTCTATATTTTTTAAAATCGCGTTTCTTTCCGCGAGCTCGTCTAGAGCTCCGGCCTTTGCCAAAGACTCTATTGATTTTTTATTTAAATCTTTGGATTCCACGCGCTCTAGAAATTCAGCCAAAGTTTTATAAGGTCCGTTTTTTGCCCTCTCCGCGATAATTGCTTCAACTATATTTTCCCCGACGTTTTTGACGGAAGTAAGCCCGAATCTGATTTTGCCGTTTTCGTCAATGGCAAAAACCTTATCGCTTTTATTTATGGTCGGCGGGAGCACGGAAAGCCCCATGTTTTTGCATTCTCTTATTAAAAAGGCGATCCGGTCATTATCCTTAAAATCCGCGTTAAAAAGCGCGGTCATGAATTCAAGCGGGTAGTAATATTTAAGATACGCGGTTTGAAACCCGAGCATCGCGTAGCAGGCCGCGTGCGATCTGTTAAATCCGTATCTCGCGAAAGGCTCCAGAAGCTCGCCCAATTCTTGGGCGGTAGAGGCGGGAATTTTATTTTGTATCATCCCGGCGACGAATTTGTCCTTCTGTTCTTCCAGAAGTTTTCTGATTTTTTTGCCGATTGCTTTTCTTAAAATATCCGCCTCGACCATTGTAAAACCTCCCAGGTCTCTTGTGATTTGCATTAACTGCTCCTGATAAACCGCGATTCCGTAGGTATTTTTTAAAATCGGTTCAAGTTTTGGATGAAGATAAGTAACTTTTTCTTTCCCGCGCTTTCTTGCTATAAAAGACGGAATAAGTTCCATCGGTCCCGGACGGAAAAGCGAGATCATCGCGATAATATCTTCAATGCCCGTCGGGCCCAATTCTGTGAGATATCTGGTCATGCCGGATCCTTCAAGCTGAAATACACCGACAGTTTTTCCTTCCGCCAGCATTTTATAAGGTTTGGGGTCCTCGAGATCAAGGCTTTGAATATCTATGTCTTTGCCGTGCCGAGCCTTGATTAATTTCAAAGCCTCTTCAATAATGGTCAGGTTTTTAAGCCCTAAAAAATCCATTTTTAAAAGTCCCAAATCCAAAACGGAGTGCATGTCGTATTGAGTGACAATAATGTCTTCTCGCGCGCCGGAATCGCTCCGTATCGCGGCGCGCTGAAGTGGCACCAGTTCCGTAAGCGCGTCCCGGCCGATTACTACTCCTGAAGCGTGCACGGAGGCGTGCCTGGCGACTCCTTCTAATTTTATGGCGGCATCCAACATGCGTTTTGCGTCCGGATCTGAATTATAAATATTTTTAAGATCCGGCACCGCTTCCAAGCAGCGGGCAAGATATCCCTCGTGTTCGCCCTGGTTGGGGTTAAACGGAATCATTTTGGCTGTTTTGTCGGCAAGAGCCAAGCTTATGCCCAGCGCGCGGCCCGCGTCTCTTATCGCCGCGCGGGCCGCCATTGTTCCGAAAGTAATAATTTGGGCGACACGGTCTCTTCCGTATTTTTGCGCGACATATTCTATCACTTCGCCTCTTCTGGTATCGGCGAAATCCAAATCTATGTCCGGCGGCTCAACGCGCGCGGGATTTAAAAAACGTTCAAAGATTAAATTATATTTAATCGGATCGAGATTGGTAATTTCCAAAAGATACGCGACCAATGAACCGGCGGCGGAGCCTCTGCCTGGACCGACGATAATATTGTTGGATTTGGCCCAATTAACGAAATCCCAAACAACCAAAAAGTATTCTAAAAAACCCATTTTTTCTATAACGGAAAGTTCGTATTCAAGTCGTTTTTTAATTTCCGGATCTGTTTTCGCGCCGTATCTTTTTATAAGCCCTGTTTCACAGAGTTTTTCGAGATATGACAACGCTGTCTCTTTTTCCGGCAATGGAAAGCGCGGAAGCTGGATTTGGCCCAAAGGAAGCTCCAGCTCGCACATGTCCGCGATTTTTAAAGTATTGGATATGGCTTCGGGGGTTTCTTTAAAAAGCTCGCGCATTTCTTCAGGAGATCTAAAAGAATAGTCGTCGTCTTTCATGGTAAGGCGGTCTTCATCGTCCAATCTTGTATTGGTTTGCACCGCCAAAAGAACATCATGCGCCCCCGCGTCTTCTTTTTTCAGATAATGTATGTCTTGAGTCGCGATCAACGGCGCGCCATTTTTTTGGGCAAAGGCGATCAGCGATCTTACTAACTTTTCATAGTTCGGCACTCCCGGATGCGCCCCGATTTCTATGAAAAAATTTTCCGGTCCGAAAATATCCCGATATTCTTTTAACAACTCTTCGGCTCTTTCTTCGTTGTTTGAAAGCAAGGCTCTGGGGATTTCTCCTCCCATGCAGGCGGAGAGGCCGATTAAGCCGTCTTTATGTTTTTTTAAAATTTCCCGATCTATGCGAGGCTTATAATAAAAGCCGTCTAGATATGAAATGGTGACAAGGCGCACAAGATTTTGATAGCCCGTAAAATTTTTCGCGAGAAGTATCAGATGGCATCTTTTATCATCTACCCCGGGGCGTTTTTCATGAAGAGAATTCGCCGCGACATACGCTTCAAGGCCGATAATCGGCTTAATGCCGGCTTTTTTCGCGGCTTTATAAAATTCAATCGCGCCGTAAAGATTGCCGTGGTCGGTAATGGCGATGGCCGGCATTCCCATTTTTTTTGCTCCAGAAACCAAATCATTGATTTTTGCCAAACCGTCCAAGAGCGAATAGTGCGAGTGAGTATGTAGATGAACGAAAGACATG
>CAYIFM010000052.1:0-3185 GCA_964362705.1 uncultured Candidatus Saccharibacteria bacterium
GATTTTTTGCCATAAAATTATCCTTCCTGTTTAATAATGATTTTAGACCTGCGCTTGCGCTGCTCATTTCATTTTGTTTTTAAATTTTTGGCTGATGAAACCACTCTCTGGCTTTCCAGTATGGCTTGTTTTTCCTCCCCCGTCAAAGGCGTTTCCGATTCGCCGCTTTTTATAGCCTTGGCGTAAACCCGCTGGGAGTCGCGGCCATAGAGCGAGGAAATCACAATGCCGTTATTCTGGGCGTCAAGCAAGGCCACGGCAAAGCTATTGTTGCCGCCGGCCGCGGCAAAAGCGTTAAAGCGCACCACGCCGATTTTTTGAATAGCCAGTTTTTGAATCTGGAAAAATCTTTTTTGCTCGGCGACGATGCTTTTAATTTCATCGGCAAGTTCGTCCAAGCGGTCGTCGTGGGTTAAAATCAGATTTTCCAAATCAGAGGCCTTGCGGCCCGCGAAGAATTTTTTTTGAAAATTTTGCAGGCGGAAAATCTTAAACCAAACCAGCCCGGCTAAAATTAAAGCCAAAATCCCCAAAACCAAGGCGGCAATTTCCGGCAATGAAAAATCATTAATCATACAAAGTTGTATTACGGACTTGATAAATAGTGCTTCTTCTGTGTCATTCCCGCGAAGGCGGGAATCCAATATCCTAAAAGCTGGCTACGCTCTTGGAGCGAGTGATAGATCCCCGGGTCCCGCCTTCGCACAATGCTATGGCGGGCAGGCAAGCCCGAGAGCTTGCCCCCGACCTGATCGGGGGATGACATTTTATATAGACAAAATTTTCAAAATCTGCAATACTACCTTACAGTTTATCACTAATTTTCTCCTTTCGCCAAGCCCGGTAAGACAACTTTGAGCGCGAAGCCTTTTGTGTCCAAATTTGAAGTAAAGCAGAAAAGCATAAATCACATAATTTTAAGCCTGACTATTATCAGGCTTCGCCAAAGACACAAAACTCAAAGTTGCTCTACCGGGCAAGGAATTATCCAGACCTTATGTCAAACTCCAACAACAACCCAAAACTCGCTTATAACGAGCAGGAAGCGCAAATGATGAAGCGGGATTTTTACCGCGCGCTCATTATCAACACGATTTTTTTGGCTCTGTTGATCGGCTTATATTTTCTCAATCGCAGTTACGGTTTTTTAAACCAGCTCGTCGCCAAATTTTAGTTTTCTGTTTTGGCTGATGAATCGGGCCTATGGTTCAGTGGCAGAACACGGCATTCGCATTGCTGAGACGGCGGTTCGATTCCGCCTAGGTCCATAAACTCTAAAATTTACAAAAACTCCCTTCACAATACTCTGAAGGAAGTTTTTGTTTTGAGAAAAAAAGACTTCTTTTGGAAGGCTTTTTTGTTATTCAATTAGGCTAATAAAAAACCGCCGATTAAGGCAGTTAAGACCCGTTTGTCGGACGCCCGCCGCGCTCAATCCTTTGAATCATAAATAGGACTGCGACCATGCTGTCCATGAAACCAAAAGAAAACAAGCAAAGCACGACTCTTTGCCCGGGCGACATCTCATAAAGATGCCTGATTTCCCGTTGGGGAGCATCACCAATTGGGTATATAACGGCGAGAGCACATATACCCAGCGCGCCGAATATTAAAACTTGATCGATCCACGGACAGACCTTCGTCCAGACCGGGTCTCCTTTCAGCGGCAACAGTCTGTAACCAATCAGGAGCCCGGCAATACAGATGGTGGTTGCTCTTAGCATTGCAATGTCGCCTTCCAGTGACATATGCAAGCAATAGAATAAAGGACCGGCGCTGGCAAACATCAACAGCATGCTAAAAACCAGACGCAAAACCGACAGAGTATCTTTTCGCAGGTATTCCATGTTTCCCCCTTAAAATTCTACAATTCAAAACGGACTTATCCGATACTAGCCCAATTCCGCGGCGCTAGACATCTCCTCTTCATTTACAGAAACGCTGGCGACCAATAACCCGGCGACCAGAAAAAACAACAGTCTCCCCTGCTGAATCGTCAATAAATAATGGTCAAAAAATCCGATAAACAAAAACGCACTCAAAATCGTAAACAAAGTCGCAGAAATTTTGTTCAATCCTTTCCGCCAAACAGTGTTTGCTATGAAACCAAGAAACAAAATAAAAACCGCGAATCCCAAAATCCCCGTTTCCGCGGCCACCAGCAAATATATGTTATGCACCGGCTGGTGTTCGCCGGGTTTTAACACCCACGGGCTGTATTGATCCATCGATAAAACAAAATTTTGGAATCCCACGCCGGTTAAAGGCTTTCTCACGATCATTTGCAAGGCAATTTTTTGATATAATCCCCTTTCCGAAATCGCCTGCTGGTTGGTTGTTCCATATGAAACAATGCCTGCGCGTTCCAAGTACAAAGGATAAAAAAGAGCCAAGCAAATTATGCCGCTTACAAAAACCAAAATTATAACCTTCCTCATCCCCTGCTTTTCTTCCGCGGTTAGCTGAAACTTCTTTTTTATCTGTTTCATGTTAAACACTGCCAACCAAACCAAAAAAGCGATTATCCAAGACGCAATCGCGACCCGGGAATAGGATAGAGACAATCCAAAAATTTGGCCGAACAATATCAAGGACAATAGCCACTTTTTCCATGTTTCACGGGAAACTAAGAGTAAATATATGGTTATTATTGATACCGCCACTAAAAAGGCGCCAAATACGTTTGGGTGAGGAAATGTGCCATAAGGACGCATTACAAAGTCTGTTTCACGCGAAACTCCTGCCAATTCCTCCAAACTCCATCTTATCCCTCCGGGAATTTTAAATTTGGCAATTCCGGATAAATATGGCCTAATATACTCTTCGCCTAATATTTTAAGGCCCAGCGACTTTTGATTGAAATACTGCCAAGCACCTAACAATATCTGAAACAGAGAGCTTACGGATAATACCCAAAATACTTTGTGAAACATTTGTTTCACATTCATTATGTTTAATATGAAACAAATTAACAAAAAACCAATAAATAGCCTAAATAAGCCAAAATATGATAATAATGATATTGTTTGACGTGAAACAACTATGGAAAATAAGGTTATTATCAAAAAAACTCCAAAGATTCGAACAGAAGGGCCACCCAAGGTTTGTTTAACATGAAACTTTCCCAATATCAGGCCAAGAACCCAAAATAACAGAACAATCACCAAAACCAAATCGGAAAGATA
>CAYIFM010000052.1:3285-4817 GCA_964362705.1 uncultured Candidatus Saccharibacteria bacterium
TTTTTTCTTGGGCCAATAGTATAATGGTAATACGCAACTATGGCATAGTTGAGTCCCGGGTCCGATTCCCGGTTGGTCCACCACAAAAACTTCTTGCTATAAGGAGTTTTTGTTTGGCGCGAAAACCGCTATAATTCAATAGAAGAGCTTGCCCGCTAATGTCTTTGCCCTCGTAGTTTGACCCTTCGGGTCATCACCCAAGGGTGACAATGGATACTCGCGTCATCGGCGACCGAGCCTGCGAGGTGGGAACGCGAGAAAGCGGATTTCGTGATGTGGAATTGCCCCGTCGCCCATTGCCCCTTGTAGCTCAATGGATAGAGCAGATCCGTCCTAAGGATAAGATGGGGGTTCGATTCCCTCCAGGGGGAATGGGTGACGGGGTGAAATTCCTGCCGAGGGCAGAGGCTTTGGCAGGCAAAGCTATTCAGTAAAAATATGATATCCTGTTGCCGGGGTGGCGTATGATGGTAGTATCCACCTTCGCTAACCTCCTTCGCTCATAGGCTACGGATGGTCAGGAAGCTGCGGTGGACAGGAGCACGATTAAAAACTATTAAGACTGTTTATAATTTTCCATTTTTTCTCCGGGGTGGCGTATGATGGTAGTACGCACGCTTCGGGTGCGTGTAGACTGGGTTCGACTCCCAGCACCCCGAGGAAAAAATGGAAAATGCGGGTGCGCCGTGCCCGCCGAAGTCCCGCTGGAGCGGGACGAAGGCGGGTGCAGACTTCTGTTCGCCTCTGCCTCCACCACTGATTACATTTTTTGTAGGCGGCATCCCGCCATGGGCGGTGACCAGCACCCCGACAACAGGATAGCAAAATTGGGTAAATTAATATTTGTAAGTATTTACAAACCCTTAGGCCGAAAACCGCGAGCGTCAGCTCGGGGGAGGTTCATGTCACTTGAAAATTTTAAAAGTAAAAATGCAAACCAAAAAATATGATCAACGCGGAACTTGAAAAATATATTCGGGCGTCGCTTGCTTCCGGCATGACTCCCGATGAAATCAAAACCGCCTTGCTGGCCAATGGCTGGCCGCGGACGGAAGTGGAAGAGGCGATGGCGCAAAAATCTAGCGGGCAAACCTTAGAGCCAATAGCGGCGGCGCCTATTCTGCCCGAGAAAAAAATGCGGCCAAGGATTTTGCTTGCGGTTTTAATTGCCGTCGGCGTTTTATTAGTCGGCGGAATTTCTTGGGCTGGTTACGCTTACTATTCCACCCTGCCGCAAAAGAATTTTCAAAAAATGGTGGACGCGATGATGGCGCTAAAATCCTTTGAATATACAGCGGAAACACAGACGGAAATGAACGGCCTGGCCTGGCCGGCTGAAGATTTTAATCTAAACGACGGGGAAGAAAAGCCGGACGCCAAAACTCAACCGATAAAATACAGCAGCAAAATCAGCGGGGGAGTTAACTTTTCAGATCTAAGCCGGCCCCAGTTTTCCAGTTTGTTTGAGATATTTGCGCAAGAACAGTTTAAGGGCGCGCTTGGATTGGAAATCCGTTTCGTGGAAAAAACTT
>CAYIFM010000053.1:0-4572 GCA_964362705.1 uncultured Candidatus Saccharibacteria bacterium
CGTCGTTACTTCTCCGGCCACAACAACAAAACCGTGCGCGATCAAAGTCTCCACCGCCACCCTTCCATAAGGATCCTGCCGCAAAATTTCATCCAAAACAGCGTCTGAAATCTGATCGGCCAGCTTATCCGGATGCCCCTCTGTAACCGATTCTGAAGTTAAAAAATATCTTGCCATAAATTTGACTATAACATAAAAACCGGCTATACAAAAAACAGAGCGACTGAACAAGGCATGATTGAATTTCAGGAAAAACTGGCTGGATACGCCAAAAAATTTATGCCATGGTTTTTTGAAATAAAAGTTTTTGGGGCAGAAAACGTCAAAAATTTGAAAGGCCCGTTGATAATCGTATCTCCCCATAAAAGCTATGCGGACCATCCGGCGATTCTTTGGGCGCTCCCGGAAAACCATAATTTGTTTCCCATCCGCGCTATTGCCAAACCCTCTCTTTTTGGCAAATTTCTGGTGGGAAATTTTTTAAGGCGCGCCGGAGCAATTCCAAAAAATAAAATACGAGAGGCCATAAAAATTCTTAAAGAAGGCGGGGTCGTGGGCATATATCCGGAGGGAAAAGTAATGCCGGAGCCGGGCATACATAAATTTGAAAAAGGCGCGGCGTTTCTCGCGAGAAAAACCGGCGCGCAGATACTGCCCATAGCGCTTTGCGGGCTTGAAAATTTCACAATAAGAAAAACAATCTTTACTCTCAACAACTTTTTCCGCAAAAGAAAAATTATTGTGGCCTTTGGCGAGTTGTTTCGCCCGGAAACCGCTTCCAAAGACAATGACGAAACAATCACCGCGCAAATCCGGCAAAAAATCTCCGAGCTTTACCAAAAACATGTCCCAAACCTGGTTTAGATCATGGGTTGACAAGCCCTTAAAATAGGCGTATAATTGAAACAGGAGAGCGAGGTTAAAATAAGGAGAAAGAAAATGATAGTAGAGCACACGATTTGCAAGTTCAAGTGGATGAGACCGAAAAAAAAGAAAAAAGGGAAGCAAAACAAGATTAAGAAACCGAAAAAGGGAGGCAAGCGATGTGCGGAGCGATGACGCGATACGTTGGAGGAAAAGCATGCCAGCTTACCGGATATGAAATCCGGAAAGTTGATGATATTATTTTTCGCAGAGACGCCACCATCACAATGGACGGAAAAGATGTTAATTGGTCCGACTGGAAGAAAACAGCGTCTGTCCCGGCCAACGCGATTTTGGTGGAAGAAAGGTACGAAAGCTATGGGAACGGTCTTGCTTTTTGATCAGGCAGAAAAGAAAACGTATAAACATCTCCACCGCCCGTTTTGCCGGAACAGAGTTACCTCTCTGCCTTCGCCGGAAACGCGAGGCAGGTTCGCGTCAAACGAGGCCAATTGCATGCTGTGCGTACACCGGATAGCTCGGGGAGATAATCAGAATAATTTTAACATTCTGGATGTCTGTGACGGATCCCCATTGCCCAAGGCAGTAGACCCAGATGATGGGAAAGTAAAACCATATCGCCGCTATCCATCAGGAAGCACAAGGTTTCTAATGCCCATGGAGTGGATATATGGCTACTGCGGAGATAAAATCAAGGGCGGCAAATGCCGCGATTTCAAATGTATCAGAAGAAAGGCGCGCCAATAGCGCCTTTTGTTTTTTTAAAAATCCGTGCTATGATCGTGATATGGACGAACGCAAACCATACGGCGGCTTCTCGGAGTTTATGAAACAGGAGGGCAACGCCGCTATGTATGAACAGAATAGGCAAAAAATCCAAGCCGCGGAAATCGAGCTTAACGAGTTTGTAGAAAAATTTAAACAGTACGCGAATAGCGAAGATCTACCAGCAAAAAACTATTATGAAAGTGGGATTAAATGGCGGCGAAAAGATTTAGAGTTTATGAAAAAATTTTTGGTTGATTTTACTCAAAATGGATGACGAAACATATAACACTTATTTAATACCGACCGTAATCGAAAAAGAGCAGTTCGGAGAAAGAGCGTATGATATTTACTCGCGGCTTTTAAAGGACCGCATTGTTTTTTTGGGCGGCCCGATTATTGATCCGGTGGCCAACACCGTAATAGCCCAACTTTTGTTTCTGGAATCGCAAGATCCTAAAAAAGATATTTTCCTTTATATAAATTCTCCAGGGGGCGTAGTTTCAGCGACTTTAGCGGTTTATGACACAATGCAAAACATAAAACCGGATGTCGCGACTCTTTGCGTGGGAGTTGCCGCTTCCGGCGCGGCTATTTTGCTCGCGGGCGGCGCCAAAAACAAGCGCTTTGTCCTGCCAAATTCGGAAGTGATGATTCATCAGGTTTTAGGCGGAACAGAGGGGCAGGCCTCGGACATCGCGATTGACGCCAAACACATTGTGCATGTAAAAGAAAAAATAAATAAAATCCTGGCGCGCCATACCGGCCAGTCGCTTGCCCAAATTGAAAAAGACGCGGACCGCAACTTTTACATGGACGCGGAAGAAGCCAAAAAATATGGAATAGTGGATGAGATTGTAAAATCAAAAAACTCAACCAAGAAAAACAGCCATAAAAAATAAAAAGGGATAAACTTGTTTATCCCTTTATAATTTCATCAATCTCCGTTCCGCCCAGAGTTTCTTTTTCCAGCAACGCGCCGGCCAAAGCTTCGAGTTTGCCCCGATTCTCCAAAATAATTTTTCGCGCGCTTTGGCACGCCCCTTCAATCAATCCTATAACTTCCTGATCTATCATCTTGGCCATTTCTTCGGAATAACTCTGGTTGCTATCAATCATCTGGCTCCCCAAAAATGGGTGTTCGCTTTCCTTGCCCCATTTAATCGGACCTAATACTGCCGACATCCCCCATCTTTTTACCATATTTTCAGCAATCTCTGTGGCTTTCGCGATGTCGTTTTCAGCTCCGGTGCTGATATCGCCAAGACAAATTTCTTCCGCTAACCTTCCGCCCATTAGAATGGCCAGCATTGCTCCCACCTGTTTTTTGGTATAAAGATGCTTGTCTTCAACCGGGAGCTGCTGAGTAACTCCAAGCGCCATGCCCCGCGGAATTATGGAAACTTTATTGACGGGGTCAGCGCCATCGGTAAATTTTGCCACCAAAGTATGTCCGGCTTCGTGGTAAGCGATGGTTCTCTTTGTGCCCGCGGAAAGCACTAAAGATTTTCTCTCGCCGCCCATGAATATTTTGTCCTTGGCCAGCTCTAAATCTTTCAAACTCACTGCTTCTTTTTTATCTCGGGCCGCGAGCAGTGCCGCTTCGTTTACAATGCTTTCCAAATCGGCGCCGGATGCACCGGGAGTGCCTCTCGCTAAAATAGAAAGATCGGCGTCTTCCGCCAATTTGATCTTTTTGGCGTGTACCTTAAGTATCGCTTCTCTGCCCCTAACGTCAGGGCGCGGAACCATTATTTGCCTATCGAACCTGCCTGGGCGCAAAATAGCCTTGTCCAAAACTTCCGGCCGATTTGTTGCGGCCATTATAATTACGCCTTTGGCGGTTTCAAAACCGTCCATCTCCGAAAGAAGCTGATTGAGCGTTTGTTCGCGTTCATCGTGGCCTGCGATCAAGCCTACTCCGCGGCTTCTGGCCACCGCGTCCAGTTCATCAATAAAAATAATGCATGGCGCGTTCTTTTTGCCTTCGGCGAAAAGATCCCTGACTCTTGAAGCCCCAATGCCGACAAATATCTCAACAAAATCAGATCCGGTAATACTGAAAAACGGAACGTTTGCTTCTCCGGCCACGGCTTTTGCCAACAATGTTTTACCGGTACCCGGCGGGCCGATTAACAGATATCCTTTAGGCAGCCTGCCGCCAAGTGTCGTGAATTTTTGCGGATCTTTCAGAAACTCAACCACTTCCCGCACTTCTTTTTTGGCTTCTTCCGCCCCCGCCACGTCATCGAAAGTAACGCGCGCGCCGCTTTGCTGAAGAAGCTTGGCGCGGCTTTTGCCGAAATTCATTATGTTGCCGCCACCCATTCCGCCACCCATTTGTCGCTTCATTAAAAAATTCCATAGCATAAAAAAGAGAAACACAGGCAACACCCAGCTCAGTATAACCGCGAACCAATTGCTCGGCTTTTTGGTTGGTATAAATTTGACTTCAGGTTTTGAGGTAAGTTTTTCAATTAATTTAGGATCTGGCAGCGCGGTGATTTTATATTTTTTTTCTTCAGCGCTTACTTTTCCTTCCTTATCTTGTTTCTCTGTTTTTTCGATCGCGACAATCGCGAGCGTTCCGTCAGAATCCGGAGTCACTTGGACTGAAACAAATTTATTTTGATCCAGCATCCGGAGAAATTCATTGTAATCATGCAAAACAACGCTTTCTCCGCCGCCTTTGCCGAAAAAAAAAGATTGCATCACCCAAGCGATCAGCAAACCGATAACAAGCCATTTCCAGCTAAAACCCGGTCTTTGATTCATATTTTGTCAAACCAGCCTTGCTAAGTTATAGCAAGGCTGTAAAATAAATTCAATCGCGTCTATGTCGACGCAGGCGCGCCCATAGCTCAGTGGTAGAGCGTTCGCTTGACATGCGAAAGGCCTGAGGTCCGATCCCTCATGGGCGCA